>JBPCWB010000421.1:0-12819 GCA_051009955.1 Hyphomicrobiaceae bacterium
GCCCCTCTTCCTGCATCTTGGTCAGGATGTAATTGCTGGTTCCGTTGAGGATTCCGTAGATGCGGGTGACCGCGTTTCCGACCAGAGCCTCGCGCAAACTTTTGATAACCGGGATGCCGCCGGCCACAGCGGCTTCGAAGCCAAGGGCGACACCGGCATCTTCGGCGAGTGTCGCCAGTTCGACGCCATGTTTGGCGAGCAGGGCCTTGTTGGCCGTCACGACGTGCTTGCCTGCGCCGAGAGCGGCCGTGACCGCTTCCCGCGCGACACCTTCGTCGCCGCCGACAAGCTCGACAAATACGTCAATCGTGTCGGACCCGGCCATCGCTACCGGATCATCAAACCAAGCGATCTGGCTGATGTCGATGCCGCGATCCTTGTTGCGATCGCGCGCGCTGACGGCGGCAACGGCAATGTTCTTGCCCGTCGCAACACGCAGGTGTTCGCGATGAGTATCGATCAGTCTCAGCAGTCCGCTGCCGACCGTCCCCAATCCGGCGATGCCGAGTTTCAGTGTCTCTGCCATGGCTGACTACGGTGCCGCCCTTTTCTTTTCGATCGAAACCACGTTGTGCAGCGTTTCCGGCGCCTGCGACAGGAAGCGCTTGATATTGCGTGCGGCCTGCCGGATCCGGTGTTCGTTCTCGACGAGGGCGATGCGCACATAGCCTTCGCCGTGCTCGCCGAAGCCGAGACCAGGCGAGACAGCGACGTCTGCTTTTTCAATCAGCACTTTGCTGAATCCGACCGAGCCAAGTTCGCGGAAGGCATCGGGAACCGGAGCCCAGGCAAACATGGTTGCTGGTGGGGATGGGATCGTCCAGCCGGCACGGGAGAAACTCTCGACCAGCGTGTCCCGTCGACTCTTGTAGACTGCGCGAATATCTTCGATGCAGTCCTGTGGGCCATTGAGCGCGGCGGTGGCCGCCACCTGCACCGGGGTAAACGCGCCGTAGTCAAGATAGGACTTCACGCGGGCCAGCGCGGCGATGAGGCGCGGGTTGCCGACGGCAAATCCCATGCGCCAGCCGGGCATATTGTAAGTCTTGGACAACGATGTGAACTCGACCGTGATGTCCATCGCGCCGGGAACCTGGAGAATGGATGGCGGTGGATTGTCGTCGAAGTAGATCTCGGCGTAGGCCAAATCGGATAAAATGATGAGATCCTGCTGCTTCGCCAGTTGCACGGCTTCGGTAAAGAAATCCAGATCCGCCGTCATCGCAGTGGGGTTCGAGGGATAGTTGAGGACCATGGCGATGGGCTTGGGTACCGTGTGTTTGCAGGCCCGCGCAACCGCCGCCAGGAACTCGTCGCCGTTGCTGGCCGGCAGATGCCGCACAGAGGCGCCTGATATGATGAAGCCGAATTCGTGTATCGGATATGTCGGGTTGGGCGTCAGGATCATATCGCCCGGCGCAGTAATCGCCTGCGCCATATTGGCAAAGCCCTCTTTCGAGCCGAGGGTTGCGACGACCTGGGTCTCCGGATCGAGCTTGACGCCGAAACGTCGCGCGTAATAGGCAGCTTGGGCTCGCCGCAAGCCAGGAATCCCCTTCGATGCCGAATAACGATGGACCCGGGGTTTGTTTACGGTCTCGACCAGTTTGTCCACAATATGCTGCGGTGTTTGCATGTCGGGATTGCCCATGCCGAGGTCGATGATGTCCGCACCGGCCGCGCGAGCGTCTGCCTTGAGCGCGTTGACTTCGGCGAAGACATAGGGTGGCAGTCGCTTGATGCGGTGAAAATCCTCGATCACGTCGGCCTCGTTCGTCGGCAATTGTCGGCTGGCCGCAACCACTACAGGTCGCAGAGCTGCGGCGAAGTCTGTTTAAGCGCGAACCGGCCCTGCCGTCCAGTCGCAGTCCGACTGCGCCGCAATCCAAACCGCTCTGGTCGATAGCCGGCCTCGTTGCAGCCGCGCTGGCGCGCCTTGTCATATTGCAGTAGACGGATTGTGGCATTAATTGCCGGAGTATGGCAGAACTAGTGCGTCGCCAAAATCAATAACATGATGATCAACAAGACTGATTGCCGGTTGGTCCGATTGCGTACACCGCAGGGAATTCCAGCCCGCGTATAACCTATGAGCTCAAACGATGCCAAAGACTCCAACTGATGTCGATATCAACGCCTACACGATCAAGGATCCTGAAGAGTTCGCCAAAAATATGCTGCTACTGATGGAAGAAGGGAGCAAGGTCCTTTCCGGCATGGTTACGCAGACTGACAATACAGCGACTCCGTTCTCCAGTGCCCAGGAGGCGACCGATGCGGCCCGCACGATGGGCGACATCTCGCAGCGCTGGATGAGCGATCCGACCAAGTTTGTGGAGGCCCAATCGCACCTGCTGCAGGGATACGCGGAAGTTTGGAATACGACCGTGCAGCGGATGATGGGTGTTGAATCAGAGCCCGTGGTGAAACCTGAAGCAGGCGACAACCGCTTCAAAGACCCCGAATGGAGCTCCAACCCCTTCTTCGACTACTGGAAGCAGGTTTATCTGTTGACGACTCGCTGGGCCGAAGAGCGTCTGGCGGAAACCCAAGGACTTGATGAGGAAGAACGCCAGAAGGCGAAATTTCATTTGAGGCAGGTGACGAGCGCTTTGGCGCCGTCGAACTTTCCGGTCACGAACCCGGAAGTCTTTCGTGAGACACTCGCCAGCAATGGCCGCAACCTTGTCGAAGGCATGACCAATCTGGTCAACGATATGGAGAAGTCCGAGGATCTTCTCCGGATCAGCCAGACGGATAGCGAGGCTTTCGAAGTTGGCCGCAACCTTGCCGTGACACCGGGCAAGGTCATCTATCAAAACGAGATTATGCAGCTTATTCAGTACGCGCCGAGCACCGACAACGTGCACCGCATCCCGCTGTTGATCGTGCCGCCGTGGATCAACAAGTTCTACATTCTGGACCTGACCGAGCAGAAGTCTTTCATACGCCATGTCGTCGCCCAGGGTTTCAGCGTGTTCTTAATCTCCTGGGTCAATCCGGATGAACGGCTCGCCAACAAGACCTTCGAGGACTACATGCAGGAAGGCATACTGTCGGCTGCTGCTGCTGTCCAACGGGAGATCGGCGAGGCGCAATGCAATGTGCTTGGATATTGCGTCGGCGGGACTTTGCTGGCATCGACACTGGCCTATCTTGCGCGGCGCGGTGACGAGCCGTTCCGGTCAGCGACGTTTCTGACGACGCAGATCGACTTTACAAGGGCCGGTGATCTCAAGGTTTTCATTGACGATGGTCAGTTGCGTTCGCTCGAAGCAATGATGCAGGAGCGCGGGTATCTCGATGGCTCACGGATGGCCAATGTCTTCAACATGTTGCGACCCCGGGATCTGATTTGGCCCTACATCATCAACAACTACATGCTGGGCAAGAAGCCGTTCCCCTTTGATCTGTTGTTTTGGAACCAGGATTCGACCCGCCTGCCGGCGGCAAACCATCAGTTTTATCTGCGGGCTTTTTATCATGACAATTTGCTTGCCGCTGGGAAGATGTCGTTGTGCGGCGTCGATCTCGACGTGACCAAGGTGACGGTGCCGGTTTATGAACTCGCGGCGCGAGAAGATCACATTGCGCCGGCCGAGTCCGTCTTGAAAGGCGCCAAGCTGTTCAGCGGCCCAGTCGAGTACGTGTTGGCCGGCTCCGGACATATTGCCGGCGTTATCAACCCGCCGAACAAGGATCGAATCAAATACCAGTACTGGACCAACCCGGCTGGCCTGAAGGCCGATACCATCGAGAATTGGTTGAAGACGGCCGAAGAGACACCGGGTTCCTGGTGGGGACACTGGACGAAATGGCTCGCCGGGCATTCCGATGACAGGGTTGAACCGCGAGAGCCGGGCAGCGTTAGCGGCACGATTGAGGATGCGCCAGGGTCCTACGTCACGCTGCGCACGTAGAGCTGATTCAGGCCGGCAGTTCCCGGGCGCAGGTCCCGGGAACTCTGTTATCTGCAATCGTCAGATCATCAATCAAAGCACTAGGCTGTGACGCTCTCAAGGGCCTGGGTGATGTCTGCGATGATGTCGTCCTTGTCCTCGATGCCGACCGACAACCGAACCACGTCTGGACCGGCGCCTGCCGCGGTTCGCTCTTCATCCGTCAACTGGCGGTGCGTTGTCGACGCCGGGTGGATGACTAGGCTGCGGGTATCGCCAATGTTCGCCAAATGGCTGAACATGTTGAGATTTTCAACGAACTGAACACCGGCGTCATAGCCGCCCTTGAGGCCGAACGTGAATACGGCACCGGCCCCTTTCGGGCAGATTTTCTTATGCAACTCGTGGTATTGATTGTTCGGCAGGCCGGCATAGCTCACCCAGTCAATCTTACTGTGCGTTTGCAGATACTCTGCAACGGCCATGGTATTCTCGCAGTGCTTGGCCATGCGTAGCGCAAGCGTCTCGACGCCGGTCAGGATCAGGAACGAGTTCATTGGCGAGATCGACGGTCCGAGATCCCTGAGGCCCATGACGCGGCAGGCGATCGCGAATGCGAAATTGCCAAACGTCTCGGCCAATTTCATGCCGTTGTAGGATGAGTTGGGCTCGACCATCGTCTTGTATTGATGCTTCGCGCCGAGCCAGTCGAATGTGCCACAGTCGACGATAATGCCGCCGATCGAATTGCCATGACCGCCGATGAATTTGGTCAGCGAGTGCACGACGATGTCAGCGCCGAAGTCGATCGGTCGGCACAGATATGGCGTCGCCATGGTGTTGTCGACGATCAGGGGTACACCAGCCTTCTTGGCCACGGCGGCGATGGCCTCGATGTCGACGATGATTCCGCCCGGGTTGGCGATGCTCTCGATGAAGACGGCGCGGGTTTTGTCAGTGATTGCGGCCTCGAACGTCGCCGGATCGGTCGAGTCGGCCCAAACGACGTCCCAGCCGAACTTCTTGTAGGCGTGATTGAACTGGTTGACCGAGCCACCATAGAGCTGTCGGCCGCAGACAAATTCATCGCCCTGCTCGAGCAATGTATGGAACACGAGGAACTGCGCGGCGTGGCCTGATGCAACGGCGAGCGCCGAAGTTCCGCCTTCCAGTGCCGCGATGCGGGCTTCCAGGACCGACTGCGTCGGGTTCATGATGCGCGTATAGATGTTGCCGAAGGCCTCTAGACCGAAGAGCGATGCCGCATGGTCGGCGTCGTTGAAGACATAGGATGTCGTCTGATAGATCGGTGTGGCACGGGCACCGGTTGTTGGATCCGGAGCCGCGCCGGCGTGCACAGCGAGCGTGTCGAATTTCGGTTGCAGTGTGTTCGAGCCGTCAGACATCTGGGTCTCCCTGAATTTTCGTACCTAAAGTCGGCTGGTCTTTTTCAGATGCGACTTTCGCGTCCGAGTCAATGTGTTCTGAGGCCAACGTCCGATGGATAGCCGCGGTCGCCGCGCAAATTCTGCGCAGAAATTGTGCTGTTCGAAAAATACCTGCGGCGGATCGATGCGAGCGGGGCCATGAAATTGCGGTTCAGATGGATCGCCCGGAATAGCATTTCAGAGTTGTCCGGGATCGTCGCTAATGTCGCATCCGCGTCGATCCGCCTGTCACATCGGCGCCCTGCGACGACCTTTGGGCGGCGTCAGTTGCCCGTGGTTGACGGTTCTTCGGACGACAGCGTTCTGAGAAATGCGACGAGGTCGGCGCGCTGCTGACCATCCAGCTTCAGCTTTCTGACGACGTTGGCGGCAAGCGAAGGTCTCTCGATCAATTCTCCCGCATAATGGGCGATGACATCGTCCAGTGTGCCTTTCGATCCGTCATGCATATAAGGCGCCGATGATGTCAATTCGCGCAAACCCGGTGTTTTGAATGCTGGCGCCGAAGGGGACATGCTGCCGGGCAATGCGCCGCGACCGAGATCCGTCGTTGGCAGCCCGATATCGTGAAATCGATCATCGGTGAAACGCCAGCCGCCGTGACAGGACAGGCAGCCGGCGCGACCGGTGAAGAGCAGAAATCCGCGATACTCCTGGCCGGTTAAGGCGCTTTGGTCGCCGTCGATCCACTGGTCGAAGCGGGTCGGCAGTGAAACCAGGGAGCGTTCGTAACTCGCTATGGCACCGAGAATGGTATCGGGTGTCGCCCGTCCGATCTCGGGAAATGCCTCACGGAAAAGATTGGACAGCCTGGCGTCACGATTGAGGCGTTTCGCGGCGGTCGTCAGGTCACCAGCCATCTCGTTCGGGTGGGAGATGGGCACACGTGCCTGCGCCTCAAGCGTGGGCTCGCGGCCATCCCAGTACAAAGCCCGAGCCCACGCGAGGTTCCAAAGCGATGGCGAATGGCGACGCAAGGATGCGCCGTTCCGGCCAAGCGCGCGCGGCCGGCCGTCGGAAAACCCGAGGGCAGGGTTGTGACATGTGGCGCATGAGCGTTTGTTGTCACCGCTCAACCGGGGATCGGAAAACAACAGTTGACCCAGGGCAGCCTTGGCCGGCGTCAAGGGATTGTCCGCCGGCGAAGGGATGACGTTCGGCCGGGCGAAGATGCGTTGCCATATTTCGGCGGGCGGAGGCGCGACTTGGGCGACTGTTGGCGAAGTCAGAGGGCGAACCAGAGACAGGATTAGGCCAAGCGTGAGAACTGCCGCAGCACACGCGATGGCGAGGATTCGTACTTGCCGCCTGTCAATGGCTGGTGCCACGCATCACGACCGCGGGCTGAGGAGCAGGCTCTGGCCTGAATGTGGTGACAGCCGTGGTCGCGCACTCGTAATGACGCCGTTGTAGACGCCGACCCAGCCGATTTCGCCTGAAAGCCGGCCGTATTCGATCTTGGGACAGCGGTTCATGACGACGCGCATGCCAGCCGATTCGGCCGCGCTTGCCGCCTCGTCGTTACGTACGGTGAGCTGCATCCAAATGACTTTGATTCCAAGCTTGTCCTTCAATTCGATGGCGTTTTGCGTGATTTGTCCTGCAGCCTCGGCGCCACGAAAGATGTCGACCATGTCGACCGGGGCAGGAATCTCTGAGAGATCTCCGTAGACCTGACGTCCCAGCAATTCCTTGCCGGCGAGGCCGGGATTAACCGGATGGACGGCGTAGCCCTTACCGAGGAGGTATTTCAGGGCGAAGTAACTCGGTCGGTTGGTGTTGGCGCTGGCGCCAACCATCGCGATCGAGCCCACCGATGCAAGAATGTCGGTGATGTAGGAGTCGGCGTAACGGTCGTGGTTCATGACGGTTCGACTTCAATTGGCGGGCGGCGGCAATTGCATGTGGCCGTCCGCGTTTAACGCGAAGCCCGGGTTATAGGCGATCTCCCATAAGTGGCCATCCGGATCCGCAAAATAGCCTGAGTACCCGCCCCAGAATACCTTTTCTGCCGGTTTCTTCAATTCTGCGCCGTTTGCGACAGCAAACTCCAGTGCGGCATCGACGGCGGCCTCGCTTTCGAGATTGATAGCTAGCGCGACGCCGCGAAATCCCTGGCGATCGTGCGCGACCGCGGCATCTTCGGCCAGTGCCTTTTCGCCAAACAAACCGAAGACAACGCCGTTCATGTCAAAAAACGCAACGGTATCGCTGTCGAACCCGGCGCAGCGGAAGCCCAATCCTTCGTAGAATTTCCGAGAAGCCGGGACGTTGGCGACGCCCAGTGTGACCATGGTCAGGCGTTGCGGCAGCATCGCTCACTCTCCTCGCCATTTCGGTTGCCGTTTTTCTATGAAGGCGCCGATTCCCTCTTCGGCGTCTCGCGCGAGCATATTCTTGACCATAACACCGGCGGCATAATCGTAAGCGTCTGCCAGCGGCTGTTCCAACTGGTTGTAAAAGGCCTCTTTGCCGATTGCGACCGTCAGCGGTGACTTGTCGGCGATCTGGCGCGCCATTGCGACGGCCTCTGACATGACCTCATCATGAGCTGTTACGCGATTGACCAGTCCAAATGTCTTGGCGTCCTCGGCGGAAAGCATATCGCCGAGAAGCAGCATTTCCATGGCATGCTTGCGCGAAACGTTTCGCGACAGTGCGATCATCGGCGTCGAGCAGAACAGGCCGATGTTCACGCCAGGTGTAGAGAATTTGGCCTCGCGCGATGCGACAGCGAGATCGCAAGTGGCGACGAGCTGGCAGCCGGCGGCGCTGGCGACGCCGTGGACACAGGCGATAAACGGTTTCGGCGAGCGTACGATGGCCTGCATCATCGTCGCGCAGGCCTCCATGGTCTCCGCAAAAAACGCACGACCGCGGTCATCATCGGCTCTGCGCGCCGTCATTTCCTTCAAGTCGTGCCCGGCGCAGAAGCCGGGGCCGTTCGCTGCAAGGACGACGGCATGCGTTGTGCGGTCGTCAGAAGCTCGGTGGATCTCTGCCGTCAAGGCGGCGATCATCGCGGTCGACAGGGCGTTGCGCGCGTTTGGGCGATTGAGCGTCACAGTCGTGACTGGGCCGTCCGTCGCCCGCAAGACGGGGGCTTCGTCGGCAGCCGGAGCCTGCTTTGAGGACCGGGCACTCGGGGGGCGATCTTGCATGATGCAATCCTGATCTGCGGAGTCGTCTCCCCTATATAGGCCGTGCGACCCACCGCGGCAAAATTCAATGCCGCGCTTCTTCTCAGGAACGGCTAGAGATCAAAGAAGACCGTCTCCGAGGGCCCCTGAAGGCAGATATTGTGCTGGTAGACGGTCATGCCGGATTGATTGTCACCAGTCGCGATGAGTGTGCTCCGGCGCTCTTCGGGAACGCTTTGCAGGATCGGATCGGCTGCATTGGCCTCGGCCTGATCCGCGAAGTAGATGCGCGTGTAGAGATGCGAAAGCAGACCTCGCGCGAATACAATGACATTGATGTGCGGAGCCTGGGCGCCGTCCACCGAGCCCGGACGGACAGTGCGGAATTCGAAACGGTTTTCGGCGTCGGTGCCTGTGCCCATCCGGCCGAAGCCCTTGAAGACGGCATTGGAGCTGCGCGGATCTTGTGGATGGGCATAGCGGCCCTGCGCGTCGGCCTGCCAGATTTCGAGGAGGGCATCGGTGACAGGCTCGCCCTGGCCGTCGAGGAGATGACCGGTGACGCGAATGCGATCGCCATCAATGTCGGCAGCAGGTTGCAGCAGATTACCATCCGCAAACTGGCTGAACGGATAGTCGTATTGATTGGCAGCCAGCCCGTACGAGAAATAGGGCCCGATCGTCTGTGACGGGGTTTGCTTGAACACCATTCTCAGGTCTCCATTGGCGTTTCGTTGCGCCCGCGTAGGACGATGTCAAATTCGTATCCGAGGGCGTATCCCTCCTCTGTCGTATCCAGTGAGAACTGACCGATGAGCCGGTCACGCGCGCCCTCGGGTGTGGCCAGAAAGATGGGATCGAGGTCTAGCAGCGGATCACCGGGAAAATACATCTGCGTGATCAAACGGGTCGCGATGGATGGCCCGAACAGCGAGAAATGAATGTGTTGCGGGCGCCAGGCGTTGGTGTGGTTGCCCCAGGGATATGAGCCTGGCTTGATCGTCAGGAAGCGGTACCGGCCGCTACTGTCGGTGACGCAGCGGCCGCCCCCGAGGAAGTTCTGATCGAGCGGCGCGTCGTGATCATCATTGCGGTCGACATAGCGGCCGGCGGCATTGGCCTGCCAGACCTCGATGAGTGTGTCCGCCTGCGGACGGCCGTTTTCGTCAAGCACACGGCCCTCGACGATGATCCGTTCGCCAAGCGGTTCGCCGCCCTTGACGGCGTTGCGCGTCAAGTCGGCATCCAGTTCGCCAATAGTGTCATGGCCATAGACCGGTCCGGTAAGTTCCGACAGCGTTTGCTGTAGAGGAATCAATGGCTTTGCCGGTGCGCGGAAGGCCGTGGAACGATACTCCGGGCTGGTGTTTGGGGGGTGAGCCGCCCAATCTCGGGCGAATATGTCACCGGCCATGATTGCCTCCTATGGTCAAACACACGTGGCATGCGATAGTAAACGAAGCCGCTCGGGGTCGCTGTGTCAATGATCTAGCGCAAGCCGAGCACCTTGATAAATCACGACATAGTCCGACGGCATGTGCTGGAGACAACCAAATGGATGAGATCGAACTGGCATACGGTCGTGAAGGGTTGAAGGTCTCTCTTCCGCCCGAGGCCCGCCCGCGGGTTATTCGCAAGCGTCCTTTGCCAGTTCCTAGCGATTCCGCCGCCCTGATTGATGCAGCGCTAAATGCCCCGATCAACGCACAGCCGATCGAAGGTGCGGTGTCAGGGGCGACGAGTGCCTGCATATTGATCTGCGACATTACGCGTCCGGTTCCGAACGGGCTGTTTCTACGGAAGATTGTCGACCGGCTGATGTCGGGAGGCATAGCGCGCGATCGGATCTCCATCCTCGTGGCGACCGGCCTTCACCGACCCAATCTGGGCGATGAATTGGCTGAGTTGGTGGGTGATCCGTGGGTGTTGCAGAATATCCGTGTCAGCAATCACGATGCACGCGATGATGCGGCCCACGTTGACTTTGGTTTGACATCGACTCGGCAGACCCCGGTGCTTCTGGATCGAACGTTTGTCGAAGCCGACGTCAAGATCGCCACCGGGCTGGTTGAACCTCACTTCATGGCCGGTTGGAGCGGCGGGCGTAAGGTGATCGCGCCAGGCGTTGCGCATCACACGACGATCAGAACATTTCACTCAGCGCGTTTCATGGAGGATCCGGCCGCCAGTTCGTGTAATCTCGAGGGCAACCCACTGCATGAGGAGCAGTTGGAAATCGTGCGCATGCTTGGCGGTGACATTCTGGCGCTGAACACAGTGATCGACGAGGACCGCAATCTGGTTTTCGCCTCGTTCGGTGAAATCATCGACAGTCACCAGGCGGCGGTCGAGTTTGTGCGCGAGGCCACTGCGATACCGATCGAGCGCAAATACAAGACGATCGTAACATCGGCGGCGGGCTATCCGCTGGACAAGACGTACTATCAAACCGTCAAGGGGATGGTCACACCAATCGATATTCTCGAACCAGGCGGTGACCTGATTATTGTGTCCGAATGTTCGGAAGGGGTTGGCTCCGACGAATTTCGTGCCGCGCAGGAGCGTCTTGTGGCTCTAGGGCCGGACGCGTTCTTGGAGACGTTGCTGCAGAAGTCTTTTGCAGATGTCGACGAATGGCAAACCGAAATGCAGCTTAAGCCGATGCGTGTCGGACGTATCGCGCTTTACGCGCCCAAACTATCCGATGCAGACCACGGCGTAACCGGTGTCGACAAGGTCTCGGATCTGACGTCCACAATTGCTGCGTCAATCGCCCGCCAAGGCGATTGCGATATCGCCGTCATTCCGGAGGGACCCTATCTGGTGCCGCTTCATGAAACTTCTGTGTAACGGAGTGCCGTTCTGAACGTGCGTGAAGACATCGATGTGTCCGCAGTGGCCGCTGTTCATCTTGATGCCGTAGGCGGCGTGGCCGGGGATATGTTTGTCGCTGCCCTGGTGGATGCTCTGCCCGCGTTGTGGACGGACTGCACCCGTGCTGTCACGGCTCTGGCGGTTCCGCCGACAGTTTCAATGTCGATCGCCAACCACAATGACGGTGTTCTGTCAGGCCGGCGTCTGCAGGTGTCTGGCGCGGTGGTCAACACTCAAGATCATGACGGGTCGCCACAGCATGCCCATACCCACTGGCGTGATATTCGCGAACGGCTGTTGAGGACTGATCTCGATCGTCCGATCAAGAACGCCGCAGTCGGGATATTCGAAAGGCTGGCCGAGGCCGAAGCGTCAGTACACGCGATCGCCGTTGACGATGTGGCGTTCCACGAAGTCGGTGCGTGGGATTCGATCATAGATATCGTCGCTGCCGCGGCCATCATTACCCGGCTTGGTCATTGCCAATGGTCTATCGGGCCGCTGCCACGCGGCCGTGGCTTGGTTCAGACTGCACATGGCTTGTTGCCGGTTCCCGCACCTGCAGCTGCGGAGCTATTGCGCGGTTTCACATTGGTCGATGATGGCGAGGACGGAGAACGCGTCACGCCAACAGGAGCGGCAATATTAAACTATCTTGTGCCGACCCAGGCAGGCGAAGGCGAGCCGCGGAAACTCCTGTCGGTTGGTAGCGGGTTCGGGACCCGCAAATTGCGCGACCGCAGCAACATGTTGCGCGCGTCGCTGTATGGCGGGTCCGGAGAACCGGCCGTAACGCAAAAAGTTGAAGTCTTCCGTTTCGAAGTTGACGATCAGTCGCCGGAGGACCTTGCCATTGCACTCGAACATGTTCGGGGTGTCGACGGCGTTCTTGATGTCTGCCAATGGCCGGTGACTGCCAAGAAGAGTCGACTCGGTTTGGCGATCCAGATCATTGCTGCGGAAGGTGCTGCTGCCTCGATAACCGGTCACATCTTTGACGAAACGACGACTCTGGGCGTGCGGCACAGCCTGGTTGATCGCGTCGTTGTCAACCGAACGTCGCGCACGATTGAAAACTTGCGCGTCAAGGTGGCTGATCGGCCGTCAGGTCGCACGGCCAAGGCAGAGAGTGACGATGTCGAAGCCATAAGGTCTTACGGCGGCCGAGCCGAAGCGCGGCGTGATGCCGAGCGGCAGGCACTCAAGGGAGACGGTGGCAGTGATGACGCCTAGGTCGCCAGAATTCGTTGATCGCCTCGAGGCGCTTCAGGTCACGTTGCACCAGGCAGCGCCGCTGACGATCGCGGTGTCCGGCGGCGTCGATTCGACAACCTTGGCGTGTTTTGCGCACCGACGTCTGGGCCGGGACAGAGTCCGGGCGGTTCATGCGTCGTCGGCCGCAGTTCCGAAAGCAGCGCTGCGGCGTCTACGCAACTTGGCTGACGCGGAGAACTGGGA
>JBPCWB010000422.1:0-3572 GCA_051009955.1 Hyphomicrobiaceae bacterium
ATGATGACCGATCCGCCTGAGGCGATCACTCACCTCTTGCTGGTGGATGCGCTGCTCCGCGGTGAGTTCGCGACATTCGTGGAAGCGGTTCACCACATGGTTCTACCGGGCGTCGCATTGTCCCTTCCCGCGCTGGCGTCCATCATCCGTGTCAACCGGGCCGAGATGCTCGAGGCCCTGAACGAGGACTACGTCACCAATGCCCGAGCGCAGGGCCTCTCAGCATTCCGCATCGTCGCGATCTACGCCCTCAAGAACGCCATGCTTCCCACGATGGCCATGATCGGTCTGCGGTTCGGATGGATGCTGGGGGGCACGGTGCTGGTCGAATCCGTGTTCGACTGGCCGGGGATTGGGCTCTATGCCGTCGATGCGGCGATCAATTCCGACTTCGAGCCCATCATGGGCGCCACCATCGTATTGGGTTTCTTCTTCATGATGGTGAACTACTTGATCGACATCATCTATGGCATTCTGGACCCGCGGGTCCGCGATCAGATCTAAGGGGCGATGATGGCCGTCAGCAACGAACCCGGCAGGATCGACATCGAGAAGCTGAGTTGGTCGGAACGCCACCAGAGCTCGATCCGCCAGGTGCGTCTTTATATCCGCACCTTCGCCCGCAACGGTTCGGCCATGTTCGGACTGGCACTGGTGCTGTTCTTTCTGGCGATTGCGGCGGTCGGCCCCTGGATTGTGCCTTATCCGGAAGATGCAGCCGGGGCAGTGCACATGGATATCAAGCTGCAACCACCCAGCGCCGCGCATTGGTTTGGCACCGATGAAGTCGGCAACGACGTCTTCACCCGCGTGGTGCTCGGAACCCGCACGACCCTGCAAATTGCTCTGATCATAACCGGAGTGGCAGTGCTGATCGGTGTACCGCTCGGCATAATTGCCGGCTACGCGGGCGGCATCATCCAGGAAGTTATCATGCGGTTTACCGACATCTTCCTGGGTGTGCCGGGTCTCATTTTGGCGATCGCCATTGTCGGTGCTCTGGGACCGGGAATCATCAACGCCATGCTGGCGCTGTCGCTTGTATGGTGGCCGGGCTATGTGCGGCTGGTCCAGGCCAAGACTCTGTCAATCAAGAACCAGATCTACGTGCAGGCGGCAAAGTCAATGGGTGCCAGCCCGGCGCGAATCGTATTCGTGCACCTTCTGCCTAACTGCGCTTCGCCGATCGTCGTCAAAGCGTCCATGGATATGGGCATGGCCATCCTGGGAGCAGCGAGTCTCGGCTTTCTCGGGCTCGGCGCCCAGCCGCCGCAACCGGAATGGGGCGCCATGATTTCGGTCGCACGGAATTATCTTCCTGATTGGTGGTGGTATTCCTTCTTCCCTGGGATGGCCATTTTTATTACCGTCATGGGCTTCAACCTTCTAGGGGACGGTCTGCGCGATATCCTCGATCCACAGGCCCGCGAATGAGCGAAGACATCCTGCTATCGATCGAGGACTTCTCGCTTGATTTCGAGACGTTCGACGGCGTCTACAAGGCCATTGATGGAATCTCCATTGACCTCAAGCGGGGTGAATCGCTCGGCATTGTCGGCGAAACCGGATGCGGCAAATCCGTTACTGCCAAATCGATTACCGGGCTCGTGCCCTCGCCGCCGGCGCGGATTCGCTCCGGCAGAATCATATTTGACGGCGAGAACCTGCTCGAAGGTGGTGAGAAGCGACTGCGCAAAATTCGCGGCATCGACATTTCGATGATCTTCCAGGATCCGATGACCTACCTCAATCCGGTGTTCACCGTCGGCCAGCAACTGGTCGATGTCATCAGGGCCCATCAGCGGCTTCTGCCGACAGCCGAACGCATGTCGACGGTCGAAATGCGGAACCATGCCATCGCAATGCTGAGCAAGGTGCACCTGCCCAACCCGGAGCGACAGTTCGAAAGTTACCCTCACCAATTGTCGGGCGGCATGCGGCAGCGGGTGCTGATCGCGCAGGCTCTATCTGGGACCCCAAGGCTTTTGATCGCCGACGAGCCAACGACAGCATTGGATGTGACGATTCAGGCCCAGATTCTCGACCTCATAAAGGAGTTGATCCAAGATTTTGGCCTGTCCGTCATTCTGATCACACACGACCTCGGAGTGGTTGCCAGCGTTTGTGATCGCATCGTGGTGATGTATGCCGGACAGGTCGTCGAGGATGCCAGCGTTGAGGAACTCTTTAGCAACCCCAGGCATCCCTATACCAAAGGGCTGCTGGGAGCCGTGCCCCATCCCGATCATGTGGCTTCGGCGTTGGCGGGTATTCCAGGATCGCTTCCCAATCTCCTTGATCCGCCGCCCGGATGCCGCTTCAAGGACCGCTGCGCGCATGCCACCCAGGGCTGCGATGCCAGACCACCAACAACGCGCTTGAGTGACAGCCATTCGGTCGCCTGCTGGCTTTACGAGGAGGGGCGTGATGCTTGAGGTCAAGGACCTTCATGTCCATTTCGACGTATCGAAGAGCGGCAAAGGCAAGACCGTGGTCAAGGCAGTCAATGGTGTCTCGCTGGAGCTGAAAAAGGGCGATGCGCTCGGCCTGGTTGGTGAGTCCGGTTCGGGCAAATCAACGATCGGCAAGGCGATCCTGCACTTGGTCCCTGCAACGTCCGGATCGCTTTTCATCGACGGCCAGGACATGACGGTTCTGACCCGTACCCACGAACGAAAGCTCCGCAGAACGGCGCAAATGATATTTCAGGATCCCCACTCGGCGCTCAATCCACGGATGCCGATTATTCGCAGCGTTGCCGAACCACTTGTATTGCACACCGACCTGCGCGGAGCGGAATTGCGGGCCCGGGTTGCCGATCTCCTGGAAACCGTCGGCCTGCCGCGTCAGTTTCTATACCGCTATCCGCACGAACTCTCCGGCGGGCAGAAGCAGCGCGTTTGCATCGCCCGAGCCATCGCTCTCAATCCGGAACTGCTGTTGCTGGACGAGCCCACATCCGCGCTGGATGTTTCGGTGCAGGCGCAGATCCTGGAATTCCTGAAAGAGCTGCAAGCCGAACTGCGCCTGAGCTACCTGTTCATCTCTCACAATCTCGCCGTCGTTCGTTATATCTGCAACCGGGTCGTGGTGCTGTATCTTGGCGAAGTCGTCGAAGAAGGCGACGCCGAGGATATCTTTGCACACCCCAAACATCCCTACACCCAAGCCCTTCTGCGTGCCGTGCCCTACCCGCAGGCAAAGCAGCCCGACCGGGGCGATCCACTGAGCGGCGACATACCGAGCCCGGTCGACCTGCCGCCCGGCTGTAATTTCTCAACCAGATGCCCCATCGCGGTCGACGGGCGCTGCAATGTCCATTCACCGAAACTGCGCTATGTTTCCGGCGGACGCCGTGTTGCGTGTCATCTGGTCGAGGACGATTAGACGCGTTCCCCTACAGGCGGGACAGCAGCGCCTGGGCAATCGAGATCGATCGCACCTTCTGTGCCAGCTATGACGATATTGGTCAGAAAGTTCGCGATGCGATAACAGCAGATCTCGCCGAAGGGTACATTCGCGACGACGCGGCGCGACGCGAAGACCCTTGGTAAGGCCGGGAGCAGGGCGCA
>JBPCWB010000423.1:0-4257 GCA_051009955.1 Hyphomicrobiaceae bacterium
CACCTTTTCCGATTATGCGAATGAGATTTCGCAGCAGCACGGCTTTTGGCTCGGTGATGCGTTCGCGTCCGGTGGCTCGGCTGGCTATGACCACAAGAAGATGGGGATTACTGCGCGCGGCGGTTGGGAATCGGTTAAGCGCCACTTCCGCGAGATGGATATCGACATCCAGACGACGCCATTTACGGCTGTCGGTGTGGGCGATATGTCCGGCGATGTCTTCGGCAACGGCATGCTGCTGTCGCCGGCAACGAAGCTTGTCGCAGCGTTCGATCACCGCGATATCTTTGTGGATCCCAATCCCGACCCCGGACCGTCGTTCGCCGAACGCCAGCGTCTCTTCGATATGGGTCGATCGAGCTGGCAGGACTACGACAAGTCAAAGATTTCAGCGGGGGGTGGCATCTTCTCGCGCAGCGCCAAGTCGATCCCTGTATCGGAGCAAATGCGATCGATGCTTGGCATCGAGGACGGTGAGACGACGCCCAACGCCCTGATGAAAGCCATCCTGAAATCCAAGGCGGACCTGCTGTGGTTTGGTGGCATCGGCACTTACATCCGCGCGACCACCGAAACTGATGACGAAGCCGGGGACCGCGCCAACGACGTGATCCGCATCACTGGCCCGGAAGTTGGCGCAAAGGTTATCGGCGAGGGAGCCAATCTCGGCGTCACGCAAAAGGGGCGAATCGAGTTTGCGCTGGCGGGTGGCCGCATCAATACGGACTTTATCGACAACTCTGCCGGCGTGAATTCATCGGATAAGGAGGTCAACATCAAGATCGCCGTCGGTGGACCATTGAATGACGGGCGGCTCGACCTCGAATCGCGCAATGCACTGCTCGCGACGCTGACCGATGAGGTGGCGGAGGCTTGCCTTTGGAACAACTATCAACAGTCGCTGGCGATCAGCATGGCGGAGCGCCGAAGCGCGCACGAAATTGGTTTTCTTGGCCGGCTGATGCGTGATCTCGAGTCACGCGGTTTGCTTGATCGGGAACTTGAGGTGTTGCCGAGTGATGATGCCCTGGCCTCGCGACAGTCGGCTGGACTGGGTCTGACCCGGCCCGAGATCGCGGTACTGTTGAGCTGGTCGAAAATCGCGTTGGCGCAGGACCTCATGGACAGCGATGTTCCTGATCGGCCGGAGAATGAGCGCTTCCTGATGCAATACTTTCCGCGTCCACTCCGGCGTGGCTACGCCGATGATCTCAAGCAGCACCAGCTGCGGCGCGAAATTATCGTGACGCGGGTGTCCAATGCCATGATCAATCGGGCGGGGCCAACGATGCTCGTGCGCCTGAAGGATATTACCGGGCGCAGCGTAGCCGATATCGCGTCAGGCTTTCTTGCGACGATGACAATTTTCGGCCTGCCACAAATATGGTCAGAGATCGACCAACTCGACAATCGGATTCCGGGTGATGTGCAACTCGATCTTTATCTTCGAACGCAGGACTTGTTATTGGATCAAACTGCCGATCTCCTGCGCAGCGAGCGGGCAGCCGAATTCGCCGACGTCGCTGCGGCGCATCATGCGGGCGTCGGTGCTTTTGTCGACGTGATTGATGATGTTGCGACGGCCGGGCAAAACCAGCGTGTGGCGAATCTGGTGGCGACACTTGAAACAGGTGGTGTGCCGTTGGAACTCGCCAAGAAAATCGCCAGACTGGAGTTGACCCGCCTGGCGCCCTCGATAACGCGGATTTCCGAGGAGACTGGTCGCAATACGGCTGAAACGGCGCGCGTTGCCCTGGGTGCCCTGGAATATTTCCGTGTCGGTGAACTCAAGGCACGCACCCAGGCCATGCAGCTGACCGACTATTATGATCGACTGGCGCTATCAAGTGCAATGGACACACTTGAGTCGGCCAGCCGGGCGCTCACGCGCGAGTACCTGGCGGCGGTCCGCCCAAACGGTGTCGATTTGGCCGGCTGGGTGGCTGACAACAGCACCAATCTGCAACGTGCCAAGGCCCAGATCGACGAGATCGTCGGCGGCGGCGAGGTGACGGTGTCGAGATTGACTGTGGCTGCCGAACAGGTTCGCGAGATGATCGGTCGGTAATCGGCCGCCCCGCGACTATTGGCTTTGGCGCGCGCGGTTCCAATCGTGGTCCTGCGCGCCTATCCTCGTCCGACGACCAACTTCAAAGCATGATCGGGAGGCGCGCGTGGCAGCCAAGAAAAAGCCGGAGGAACTTCGGTCTCATCGCTGGCTTGGTGTTTCGGACCTGAGGTCGTTTGGTCATCGGTCTCGATTGCGACAGATCGGCTACGATCTGGAGGATTGGGACAAGCGTCCTGTGATCGGCATTATCAACACCTGGAGCGACATCAACCAGTGTCATGCCCACCTGCGTGATCGGGTCGAGGACGTCAAACGCGGTGTGTTTCAAGCCGGCGGCTTTCCGCTTGAGCTTCCCGCGATCTCGCTATCGGAACCCTTCGTGAAGCCGTCGACGATGCTTTATCGCAACTTTCTGGCGATGGAGACCGAGGAACTTTTGCGATCCCATCCGATCGACGGCGCGGTCCTGATGGGCGGCTGTGATAAGACGACGCCAGGCTTGGTTATGGGCGCCATTTCGATGGATATTCCGGCCATCTATTGTCCGGCAGGGCCGATGTTGCGTGGACACTGGGCCGGCCGTAGCCTCGGTTCCGGGTCGGATGTCTGGAAATACTGGGATGAGAAGCGCGCCGGCAAAATCACTGAGGAACAGTGGGCCGAAATGGAGAACGGCATCGCGAGGTCGTTCGGGACCTGCATGACCATGGGGACGGCCGCGACAATGATGGCAATCGCTGAGGCGATGGGGCTGTCGCTCCCGGGCGCGTCTTCGATCCCGGCGGCCGATTCACAGCACGTTCGGATGTGCTCCGGCTCCGGACGGCGGATTGTGGATATGGTATGGGAGGACATGACGCCGAGTGACATCCTGACCCCGCAGGCCATCGAGAATGCCATCACTGTGCACATGGCGATGGGCGGATCGACCAACGCCATCGTGCATGTCATTGCCATGGCGCGGCGTGCCGGTATCGCGTTGTCGCTTGAGAAATTCGATCAGATCGGCCGCGAAATTCCTGTGCTTGCGAACATTCGTCCATCGGGCGAACTATTGATGGAGGACTTCTTCTACGCCGGCGGCCTGTCGGCGATGATGAAGGTGCTGGAGGGCCACCTGCACACCGGCGCCATGACCGTGAATGGCCGGACCGTCGGCGAAAACATTGCCAGCGCGGTCGTCCATAACGATGACGTTATCCGTCCGCTGGATCGTCCGATTTACGAAGGTGGTGCAACGGCCGTCTTGAAAGGCAACCTGGCGCCACGCGGTTGTGTGATTAAGCCATCAGCAGTGGAACCGCGATTACGCGAGCACCGCGGCCGGGCAGTTGTCTTCCGCGATTACAACCATATGGCGGAAGAAGTCGAGAATCCGGATCTCGACGTAACCGCCGACGATGTTCTTGTTTTGCAGAATGCCGGTCCGAAAGGTGGTCCGGGCATGCCGGAGTGGGGCATGTTGCCGATCCCGCGCAAACTCGTTGAGCAGGGCGTGCGTGACATGATTCGTATCTCGGATGCGCGGATGAGTGGCACCAGTTATGGCGCCTGTATTCTTCACGTCGCGCCGGAGAGCTTTGTCGGTGGCCCGCTCGCATTGATACAAACGGGCGACGAAGTCGAAATCAGCGTTGAGAACCGATCCATTCACCTGCACATCTCCGATGAGGAAATGGCGCGCAGGAAGGCAGCCTGGCAGCCACTACCACCGCGCTATGAACGCGGCTATGGCCGCATGTTCCAGGAGCATATTGGCCAGGCTGACGATGGTTGTGATTTCGATTTTCTCGAAGCCGGACCCACCGTGCCCGAGCCTGAAATCCACTGAGCAATTTCGGTCGCGCATGAGGTGGGGTTGGTGAAGGCGCGGAACCGATCGGCACTCGCGCTCCACGTGATTGAACGTCACGTTAGTCGGGTCTGAGTGTCGCAGGTTAGCGTTACCTTGCCGATAACCTCCCGATTGGTCAGCATGGCGAATCCGCTCTTGAAATCTTCCAGTGCCAATTGAGCGTGGACGTGAGGGCGGGTGTGCCCCGCTGCGGCCAGTCGCCAAATTGCCTCGAGGTTTTCGCGGCCACGTTGCGGAAACCGGCGACCGTATTCGCCTGCACGCACGCCGACGACCGAAAATCCTTTGATGAGCGGAATGTTGCTTCGGATATCTGCGATACGTCCGGATG
>JBPCWB010000424.1:0-6696 GCA_051009955.1 Hyphomicrobiaceae bacterium
GCTCAGTTCTGGCCAGCTCCTCGGCGTCGCGCCAACCATTTTGAATGGTGACCCAACCGGCGATGGTGCTTCCGGCGGCGAACTTAATCCATTCCTGGATATCGGTTCCAACTCCCTGGTGATCCGCGCCAATCCCGACGGCTCGCCCGGCAACTACCTGCACTACACCGGTGGCGACCATGTCGTTCTCGGTGGAACCGACCAGGCCGACACGCTGATCGGCGGCATTGGCGACGACACCATCTGGGGTGACGGCGGCGATGACGACATCGAAGGCGGCGACGGCGCCGACATCCTGCTCGGCGGCGACGGCGATGACATCCTCACTGACATCGGCGGTCCCAACAACATCCAGGGTCAAGCCGGCAACGACGCCATCTTTGCCGGCGGTGGTGAGTCGCTGATCCTCGGTGGTGGCGGCTCCGACTTCGTCCTCCAGGGACCGGATCTCGCCGAGACGTTCGGCGGACTTGGCAACGACTTCATCAATGCCGGTACCGAATCCAACATTATCTTCGGCAACGAGGGTGACGACTGGCTCGAAGGCGGCGGCGGCAACAACCTGCTTCAGGGCGACAATGGCGACCCATTCCTGAACTCGACGGCCGGCGGCCATGACGTCTTCATCTCCGGCCTTGGCGATGACGACTACGATTCCGAAGGCGGCGACGACATCATGGAAGGCGCCGACGGCATACAACGCTTCGAAGGCCTCAACGGCTTCGACTGGGCGACCTACATGCACGTCGATCAGGGCGTCAACGTCGACATGCTGCTGCGCGCCTTCAACGAAGCGCCACTGCCACCGTCGAACGTCTCGATCATGGATCGCTTCGACTCGGTCGAAGGTCTCTCCGGTGGCCGCGGCAATGACATCCTGCGTGGTGACGACGAGGACCGTCTGTTCATCGAGTCAGTCAATAATGGCAACAACTCGGTGCTGACCGGCGACGACCGCTTTGAGCAAATTCGTGGTCTGCGGGAAGGTGACAATGGCGGCCTGTTCGATGCCAACGCGATCTTCGATTTGAACGTCACCGAATGGGGCGAGGGTGATATCATCCTTGGTGGCGCCGGCTCCGACCTGATTGAGGGCCGCGGCGGCGATGACATCATCGACGGCGATCTCAAGCTGCAGGTGCGCCTGCTGGCAACCGATGGCGGTGGCAACCAGGCCACGGCCTTCAGAATGGAAGGCCAACTCTACGAGGTTGACGCCAATGGCTCGGTCGTTCTTGATGGCGCAGGTCAGCCCATTCCGACAACGCTCGGTGGATTCAGCAATCTCGACGACACCGTGTTCAACCGCGTGGTGAACCCGGGCAATATCGAGATCCTGCGTGAGATCGTCGACGAAAGCGCAGATGCCGACTTCGATACTGCCGAGTTCGCCGGCAATCGCGCAAACTACACGATTGAGACCGATGGAACCGGTGCCATCGGTGATGGTGACGGCGATGGCTTCATCACGGTTGCCGACGGTGTTGGTACCGATGGTGTTGACAACCTGCGCGGAATTGAGCGCCTCGTCTTTTCGGATCTCGTGATCGACATCGCGGCCGGAAACTCGCAGGCAACCGGCGCCCCGGAAATTCTCGATAATGCCTCCGGACAACCGGTCACGGCGCTTGCGGTGGGCCAAGAGCTCCGCGCTGACATTGGCACTATTGATGATGCTGACGGGATCCCGCCCGGTGCTATCTTCTCGTTTACGTGGCAGGTCGAACAGACGCTGAACGCTGGAGACTTCACCGATATCGAAATCACCAATGCGTCTGGCGAAGTTGGCCCGCTCACGGGTGAAGTTGTCAACGTGCCGATCGAGGCCGACGGCTTGCGCATGCGCGTGGTCGCAAGGTTTAACGACGGCCAGGGTGTTTTGGAAACCGTCTCATCGGCACCGACGGTGATTGTTGCGCCTCAGGTTGGGGTGACTCCAACGGCCGGCGATGACGTCATCATTGGCACAAACGGTCCTGACAACATCAATGCGCTCGCAGGAGACGATTTCGTCTTCGGGCTTAACGGTGACGACATTATCAATGGCGGTCTCGGCAACGACACGCTTGACGGCGGTGGCGGCGTCAACACCGCCGTGTTCGATGGCCCGCAAGCCAACTTCGGCATTGCGTTAGATCCCTTTGGAAACGGATCCGTAACCGATCTGACGACCGGCGACCTCGATACCATCACGAACTTTGCAACGTTGCAGTTCGACGATGGCTCGGTGCCGACCACGACACCGATTACACCGCCCGACATCATCGGCACTGCAGGTCCCGATAACCTGGATGGCACCGAGCTCGGTGAACTGATCCGCGGCTTGGGTGGTGCGGACCGAATTCGCGGTATGGGTGGCGACGATGAAATCAGAGGCAATGGAGGCGCCGACGATCTGATTGGCGGCGAGGGCAACGACCGGATCTTCGGTGGCGGCGGCAACGACCTCCTCGAAGGCCTCGAAGGCGACGACTTTATCAACGGCGGCAACAATGGCGGCCTGGGTGATCTGGTGTTCTTTAGCGGCGATCTTGCTGACTACAGCTTTGCTGCTGATCCCAACAATGCCAATCGCCTCCTGGTCACCGACAATGTCGGAACCGACGGCACCGACACGCTGGTCAACGTCGAGGAACTGAGCTTCGCAGACGCCGACCTCACATTTGCGGAGGCCCAGGCGCTGATCCCGGTGGGCATCGTCCATTTCACCGATGCGACACCGGATGATGGCATTAATGTCGGTGACACACTCAGCGCCGATGTCACCTACGACACCAGCCAGTACACGATTGGTGTTCAATGGCAAACGTCCCCAGACGGTGCCTCGGGGTGGGCCGACATTGCCGGTTCGGTTGGCATGACCTACGCACCGGATGCCGCACAGGCCGGACAGCACCTGCGCGTCGCCGTGACCTATTATCCAATCGCGGGTTCATATGACCCGACGACCTATGACGTCGTCTATTCGGACGCGACGGCAACACCGGTGAGCGAGGTTGTCAGCACTAGCGATAGCGGGCCCGGAACCACTGACCCTGGCGCAGTCGCGCCTGATGCCGGGGACGCTGCGGCGCCCATGGTCATGAACGGTGATGCGCTGGACAACACGCTGCTCGGCGGCACCGGTGATGACACGGCTGCCGGCGGCGGCGGCTCGGATATCCTTGTCGGTGGCGACGGCAACGACATATTGATCGGCAACGATGGCGCCGACACTATTCTTGCGGGCGATGGCAACGACATCGTACTCGGCGGCGCAGGTGCCGATCAGGTCTTCGGAAACGCGGGAAGCGACTGGATCGATGCTGGTGCCGACGGTGACGTGGTAGACGCCGGTGCTGGCGACGACACAGTTGTTGCCACGCTCAATGACGGTAATGACGTCCTACGCGGCGGCGATGGCATCGACACCTACGACCTATCCGGCATTACCTCCGACGCGACGATCGATCTGTCCATGGGCCGAAGCGAAAGCAGCCAATCAGGTCTCGATTCGATCTCCGGCTTCGAGAACGTCACGGCGGGGGCGGGTAATGATACCATCATTGCCAATCTTGAAGGCAATGTCCTCACCGGAGGCCTCGGGTCCGACTCCTTCGTCTTCAACTCGGCGGCCGCAGCGGATGGTGATCACATCACCGACTTTGAACCGGGTGACACAATCGATTTGTCCGGTTTGGCTGCTAGTCTTGGACTGGCCGGGGGCGCGTTCGATGTCCTTGATGCCGGCTCCAGCTTCAGCGCCGCTGGTCAGCTGATCGTGCGTTCGCAAGACGGTGATCTGCTGGTCGAAGGCAGCGTGGATGATGACGCAGATGCTGACTTTGCAATTCGCGTGAGCGGCAAGTCCGATCTCGACTCATCAGACTTCGGCAGCCTGTAGACGTCCTGCTGTCGACAAGCCGGCTGGGTTTCCGCAGCCTGGCCGGCGTTGCGTTCGGTCCGTGGCGAACTGATAACCTTTCCAAAGCCTTGCGCTCCCTCTCCTTATGGGACCGGGAGCGCTAGGCATTGTTTGCGCCAAATCTCTTTTCGATCGCGATGCGTGAGCCTACATAGGTGGCCAACACCAATAGCCCGGTCCACTGCCATGCCCGCACATTCGAAGGTCATGATTCGACAATTGACATCATGTGATGTTGCATTGGCACGGGCCTGGTTGGATATGTTCGGCACGGTGTTCGACGAGCCCGCAACGTATTCCGGCGCTCAGCCGGACGACTCCTATCTGCAGCAACTCCTACGGAGCGATACGTTCATCGCGCTGGCGGCACTGCGTGACGGCCAGGTTGTTGGCGGCCTGGCGGCTTACGAACTGAGGAAATTCGAGCAGGCGCGCAGCGAATTGTACATTTACGACCTCGCTGTCGTTGCGGACCAGCGCCGCAAAGGGATCGCAACAGATCTTATTTCGACACTCAGGACGATCGCCAAAGCGCGCGGAGCCTATGTCATCTACGTCCAAGCCGACCTGATCGACGAACCGGCAATCGCCCTCTACACCAAACTGGGAGTGAGGGAGGACGTCCTCCACTTCGATATCAAGGTCAGCGAGTAATGCGGCGCGGGCACTTGGCCAGACCACGTGGTGCCTATCGCAACGGCAGTGCAACGTCCACGGACGGGCGGCGTGGCACCGGTCAACGGCCCGACATGAACCTTTGATCTCTGCTGCTGACGTCTTCCGGCAGTTGCGAACGCACGCCAGTTCCGCTACGGGCAAATTGGTATATGGTTGGCCGGTTATGCTGCGCCCATGACAATCGGCGAATGGGCGTATCGGCAAATGAAATATGATCCGCAAGGCGACCGCATGCAGATTACAAGACGCGACATATCCAATCGTGGACTGTGGCGCATCGGCATGGTCGACGTTCGGAACGCCTCCTCCCGACCCGGCGCCGAGCAAGTGCAAGACGAACATATTCTGGTGTTTCCGATAGCCGGCGTATTTGCGAAGCACGTGACGCCGCGCCAGCGGGTCGTCGGCACATCGAGCGACGTCGTGCTCATATCTGCGGATCAGCCCTATCGGCTCAGTTATCCGGCCGGCATTGGTGATCGCTGTCTGACAGTACGATTTTCCGATGAGGCCGCCTCCGAGCTTATGCCAGCCGCAGCTTCGCGGTTGGCATGTCCGCGGGCGCCGGTGTTGATGTCAGCTGCCATGATGGTCATGCGCAATCTGATCTGGCGTCGCTCTCAGTCCAACAATTGGGACGACCTTGAGTTGGACGAATTGGGAGGTTGGCTTGCCGAAGACGCCTTGGCGCTCATCCAGGCGCGCACTTCCGATCATCAACGACCGCTCTCTTCCTCCCGATGGCGAATAGAGGATATCAAAGAGGCTGTCGCATCGGATCCAGCGATCAAATGGCGCCTCGGCGATCTGGGCAAGGTTGCAAATGTGTCGCCGTACCATCTGTCGAAGATCTTTCGCAAAACGCTCGGCACAACCGTTTATGACTATGTTTTGCGAGCGCGTCTGGCGTTGGCACTTGAGCTTCTGGTCGACACCGAACTGGACCTGACGGCCGTAGCCTTTGAAGCGGGTTTTTCGAGTCACAGTCACTTCTCTGCGCGGTTTCGCGCGTTCTTCGGGCTGACACCTACTGCATTCAGACGCGCTGCAACCTCGGCCGACATTCGCGAAATGCGCAGGATCGTGACAGCGGCGCGCCACTAAGCCGGATAGAATGACCTTCGACATCATCGGAGGTTGTCAATGCAGGAACCCGTAACGACGGCTCGACAGGCCGACGCGGACCGACAAACACTCGACGGTCTTAATACAAGCTACTTGCGGGCTGTCGAAGCATGCGATGTCAAATGGTTCGCGAACCATCTCGCTCTCGACTTCATGAATACGAACACCGACGGTTCACTCGTCGATCGCAACGGGTTTCTGGCACAGGTCGCCAAAGGCTCGGGCCTCACGGAGATCGAGGCGCGGGATGTGATCATTCGCGTCCTTGATGATCTCGCCATCATCCACGCACGAACCGTCTTCCAGTTCCCAACTGGCATATCGGGTTGGGGACGCTATACCGATATATGGTCCAAGCGGGATGGGAACTGGCTGTGCATCGCGGCGCAGGTCACGCGATGCTGAGTGCTGGCCAATCATGAGAATTGAGCGAGATCGCCCACGATGACCGAAGGACGAGTTTGCCGCGATCTCCGGTCTAACCGAGAGAGGGTACGACCATGGGTCGATCCGAGATGCTGTGTTGGCTCTGCGCACATCCTTACGCTCTCGACTACCGTCGATCTCGGGCCGGTCCGCCAAAGCACATCCACGGGGCCATAGCCGTCGAATGTCTGTTCTGCACGCGCTGCGGCAGTCCAATTCCTGAAGGAAGAGGGTATGTGATCGTCGACAACGAACGCGATAAGGTAAGGCGGAACGCGGCGGACGACCGACCCCCCAATTGTCATGATCGCCGTCAACGTCTGGTGGCTCTCACGATGGAAATCATCACGTCGCTACTAGGGATTGTCCTTGCCGTGGCGCCGTTGGCACTTTGGGTGGCGCCGACGGTGCCCGTGTTCTTGATGGTTCTTGGCACGACGATGTCGGCTGTCCTTGGTTTGTACGTCTTGGATGTCTGTCGCGGCGAAACGGCACTTACTCGGCGACTGCTTCAGCACCGCCGACCGGTCGCTCTGTCGGACAGATTTCTTGTCGAACTGCTC
>JBPCWB010000425.1:0-2795 GCA_051009955.1 Hyphomicrobiaceae bacterium
TCAGTCGGCAACGGAGAGCGCTCGCAAAGTCGCGAATTGTCATTTTCGCTTTAGAGCGAAACACATCAACGTCTGACCAGCCCACCATGCTGGTACAGCCGCACAGTGTGAGCGTTAGAGATCAAGCACGATTCCGGACGACGGTCCGCATGACTTGGCCGCATCGCGAGACGCGGGCACCGCACAACACAGCAGGACGTCACCTTCACCGATCTCTGCACTGGGCTCTTCCAAATAATCTATCGCCCCGCACGCGAGCTTGGTCGCGCACGATCCGCACACGCCCGATCTACAGGAGGAGGTCGGGTTGAGGCCTGCCGCCTCAGCGAGTTCAAGCAGGGTTCCGCTTTCGGGGGTCCAGATGGTGTCCAAATCGGAGTCGGCGAAGCGGACGGTGACAGGGTCCTTTGGAGCTCGCGTATTCTCGACGGCCCCGGCGTCCTGAGCGTCTGGCTTAAGCACTGTGGCTGGCCCGAATGACTCATATCGAATCCGTTCTTCTCGGACACCGAGTTCGACCAAACTGTTGAGCATTGACTGCATGAATGGCGGTGGACCACAAAGGTAAATGTCATAGTCATCCAGCGGGAGCGTTTCACTCAGAAGCTGTTTGTCGATAAGGCCTTCACTATCGTGCGTGACGCCAACTTCGTCCGACTTGTCCGGCGCGCTGTAACGCACATGCACTGTTAAATCGTCGTATTGGTCCTCCAAGCCGCGCAGGTGGGTGTTGAATGCGTGCGTTCTCCCGCTCAGTGCCGCGTGGATAAAGAAGACCTTGCGACTGCTGCTAATCCGAATGTCCTGTGCCACCAGTGCATTTGTCATGGCGATCATCGGCGTAATGCCGACACCTGCGGATATGAAAACAACAGGCCTGCTAGTAGACTGATCAAGGGAGAACTTGCCGCGTGGCGCCATTGCCTTGAGCCGAAATCCGGAGCCGGCATGGTCATGCAAATAGTTCGAAGCAAGCGCATTGCCACCTTCGCGCTTAACCGATAGACGGTAGTAGTCGCCGTTGGGCGCATCCGAGAGCGTGTAGGTCCGTCTGACAGGTTGATCATGACCCGGCAATGATAAACTAATCGGCAGGAACTGACCGGGCTCATAATCTGGTAGCTTCTTCCCATCCACGCGACGCAGATAGAATGATGATATGATGTCGCTCTCCTGCACAACATCAAAGATCTCATAGTCAACGTAGGCGATGCGTTCGGCGGAGGTGGAAACTGCCGCGCTGGTCTGTTCCCAACTGCCAGTCTTGGATAGCACCGGCGAATAGTCGCCGAGTGTGAATGTCAGCGGCAGGCTTTCGACAACGTAGATGGCCTCATCCAGCTCGAAGCGAATAAATCGTTCCGCACCTTCGAAGGCCTGGACCTCCGGTCCATCCCAGACGATCGCTGCCTGCCCCGTCAGATACAGCAGGTCACCACGCTCAAAGTCGACAAACAGAAAACCGGCCTTGGGATTAAGTGCCAAATTGCCCACGGTATTGAAGTGATTGTTGCCTGCGAAATCCGGAAATACGAAGGTGCGATCATCCTCAACACGTACAAATCCTGGCTTGCCGCCGCGATGGGAAACGTCTGCCCCGTGGGCAGGATGAGCGGAGTTGGTGGCGTAGGCCGTCGCAATGAAAAGCGTGTCGGCCTGGCTGATCAGTTTTTGCGATCTGGCGTCCAATGTCGGAGAATGTGTGACTGTATTTCCAATTGCAGGGGCCGATTGTGAATCTTTCATGCCCACCGTGCGCGATTGAATATACTGCGGGCAGTTGCCAAAGGCTTGCTTGACCAAAATATGAAATCCGCTTTCGGTGATAGTGTCGAATGTGCCGGACATTCGGTTGCGGCGGCGTGTGCCGGGTTCCAATCCAAGAACGCCAACGAACGCGCCCGGCTTCAACTGCCCGGCAAGTGGATCGCCGCTCAATGGCGATGCCGATATTGCAAGCGTCCTAGCATCCGGGGTCGTCATAAAACCCGGAGCACCCGTCACGATTGACGACCAGGACCGCCCCGCATCGTCGACGGTGCCGAGCACGACGAAGGGCAGCTGTTGGTAGAAGTCGCGATGCTGGTCCGGCATGTGATCACGCACGACACGCCGTGCAAAATTTTCGATCTTGTCACGGACTCCCAAACGTTCCTGGACTTGTTGCTCGCCCGCATGAAACGGGGAACTGTCGAGCGGCCAATTGCTGTGCATCAGTGTTCTCCGTTTCACTCGGAATTGATGTGGGATTTGGTGTGGATCACGCGGCCGGCGCAATGAGTTCCATGCGAATGCCGCCAGGTATGGTGCACATCATGTGTCGGGTCGGCCCGCCACCGAGCGGCTCTGGTGCGAATTCAACATTGACGTTCGGAGTTTGCGCCAGTCGCGCGTTAAGCGCTTCGAGAGCATCGGAACCATCGACTTTGAGCGCAAAGTGGTGCAACCCGATGACGTTCTTGCGATCGAATGGAACAGCCGTTTCCGGATCGTTCGCCTGCCATAGCGTGATCATGGTCGTACCATCGGTAAGAAAAGCCGCAGGGTACTCCCGCACTTCACCAATCTGGTTGAAGCCGAGGAGGTCGGTGAAAAATTCCTTTGCTTCGCCCAGACTTGGCACCGTCAGTCCGATGTGATGTGCGCCTTTCGTGACTGCTGGAGCTGCCATAACTGATCTCCTCGATTGCCAAAGATTGTGCCGTGCTTCACCGGTGTGTGGTGGAGCGCCGATGTCGCTGAACCTGAAACTTTCCAGGTCGGGCAGGAACGCGCATAATTCGCAAGAGTTCATT
>JBPCWB010000426.1:0-9865 GCA_051009955.1 Hyphomicrobiaceae bacterium
GAAAGAATCCTGACGAAAACTGTCAGGCCGAGGCTGCCGAACATCCAGAAAAAGGCCATCTCTGCAGGTGACATGTGTCGGATCTTGGTCGCGAAGATAGCCGCTGCAGACAGAATGACCAGAAGTGATCCAATCAGCAGGCCCGTGCCGCGCGGATACAAACGGCCAAGTCCGACTTCGGCTTTACCGAAATACAAGAGGGCGGCGTAGACCGAGACGACGACCGCTGCAACACACACCACGAGCCATAGGAAACCGACTTCGAGCCAACTCTTTTGATAATCCCGCGATAGCCACACGAAGACGGCCAGCGCGATGACAATGACACTTGCAACCAACTGACCGGACTCCGCCGCCTGCAAAGTCCCAAACCGATAGTCAAGCTTGGCAAAGACCAATGCCAGGAGTTGGAACAAAACGACGCTGGACAACACGAAAATGGCTGTGACTTCCTTTGAGTTCAACTTTCTGGCATCCCAAACCAGAGGTCTGCAGGCGGCCAGCACAAGCAGAATTGCAACGGTGATCAAGAGGCTATGCAGCTGGGGGCCGGCAATGATGCGCTGGAAAAACGTCGTCGAAATCTCCAACAGCTCGCCATGAAACGATGTGAATAGCAACGCCATGAGCAAGGCGGACCAATTGAACCACGGAACGCTTTCACCTTCGTAGACGTAGCTCCCCGCGTCGGGCGGCACTGAGACACTCGACGCCATTGTGGCGGAATCAGCGACAGTGGTTTGCGCCAGGCGCATTTCTTGTGCATCCGGCGCCGGCGCTGTTGGATCGCCCGCATGTTGGGTGATTGCGCCAAGGAGGCGCTGGAATCCGGCATCGCCGAGATCTCCTGACCATTCTGAGAGATCAACGCACTGCAACGACAGGAAGCCTGGAGGAGGGCTGACATCTTCCAGAGTCACCGGCACGATGACGCCATTCTGCCTGGAATACATTGCTTCTTCGATGACCCAGAAACTACGCACCGAGTTCCTTGTCCAGAGGACGACCGTGCACTGAGCCGCCTCCAATTCGGCGGCAATTTTCTGATGCCAGTTCTCCGCGGGATGGATATCGCCATCCCAAAACACGGTCCAGCCCCGTTGTTTGAGGGTTGAAACGATGCGTTCGACAGCTGGCCTGTCGATGCTGGAATAACTGATGAAAACCTGAGCCATCTCGTTCAACTCACTAGGCGCTTCAACTCGACCTCCAGCACTCCATTCAGTGTCGGAGTGGAGAGGTAGGCCAAAGAGGGTACAATCCTTATGATCAACCCGACGCCAATCAAAAGTAGCTTGAGACGAGTCGTCCGTCACTCACTGCCACCGCTCGCTTAGTCTGGCGCGGCTTGGACAGGGACCGTCTTGCGGGATGTCATCGATATTTGACAATCAGGTCATTGTTTGGAGGAGTTCCACTCTTGAGATTGACGGCCGCCGAGCCAAATGGTCGTGTGCGGGGCGACGTACGAATGCTCGGGAGGATCAATCACATGCTGAGACTTGCCGCATCGCGGCGACGGAGTGAAAATACTGACCTCACATCCGCTGCCAGCGACGGGAGAATGCGTTCATGCCAAGCTATGCGTTTCGACTGCCACCGGGGCCAGACACAGTCGCCCAGGCCGTTCTTGCCGAGCAACTCGGCTATGAAGGTGTTTGGTGTCCTGAGATCCCGGCCTTTGGCCACGACATTTGGATCACGTTGGCGCGCATTGCGGAGAAGACATCCCGCATTGGCATTGGCGCATCGGTCCTCATTCCAAGCTATCGCCATCCGATGGCCCAGGCATCTTCGATAGCCACGCTCGAAGCCATTGCACCGGGGCGCGTGCGCGCCGGATTCGGGACCGGTTTCACCGGCCGCGCAGGAATGGGCAAGCCGCCTCTGACCCTGAGCTATATGCGGCGCTACATGGAGCAGGTCCGAGGGCTGCTGCGTGGTGAAGTGGTCGACATCGATGGCGGGCTGACGCAAATCCTAGCCTCGGAGGGTCAGCTGCCCGAGCGCCCGATCACTGTTCCGTTCCTATTGGCGGCGCAAGGGCCGAAAGGCCGCCAACTCGCAAAGGACATCGCTGACGGTCTGATCTGCCTTGGCGCTCCGGCAGCCGGATTTGAGACCTGCCTGGTATCGATCAATGGAACGGTTCTTGACGACGGCGAAGATGTGACCTCGCCGCGTGTGAAAGCGGCCGTTCAGCCAATCATGGCCCTTGCTTATCACTTCAAATACACCAACGATCCCGAAGGTATCGGATCGCTGCCAAACGGTGAGGCATGGACGGCGAGCGTCAGGGAGGTTCCCGAGCCAGTGCGCCACCTGTCAGTTCACCGTGGCCACAACCTCGATGTGTCGAACTGCCACGATCATCTTGTCGATGTCAGCGCGGCAAAGGAATTGACGTTTACGGGCACCAGAGATGAATTGCTTGAACGTCTCGACAAGTTGCAGGCGGCCGGCGCCTCCGGCTTCATCTTTGGAACAAGTGGTGTCGATGTAGAACGCGAGATGCGGGCCTACGCAAAGCTGGTTGGGCTCTGAGTGTTCCATCAGCATGAGAATGCTCGATAGCAGAGGCATTGCGTGGTTCACGGCCCGCCGACTAGTTTGACACTTGCGCATTGTGGGTTGAGCGTTGACCGCGGCGCGCGCCGGCGCAGGATGACAGGGAGGTGGGAATCATGAGGCTTGGAATCTTTAGCCTTTCACAGGTGCCCGATCTGGATACAACCGTTGAGTTTTTCGACGCGGACATGCGCCTGTTTCAGCTGGCCGAGGATCTTGGCTACGAGGCAGTTTGGCTGGCCGAGCACTTGTTCTCGACCTACGGCTTGGTCACCTCGACGCAGGTTCTTGCGGCAGCGGTTGCGAAAGCCACCAAACGCATCCGTATTGGCGCCGCCGTAGCCGTCATTCCATTCAACCATCCGCTCCGGACGGCTTCGGACTACGCGCTTGTCGACGTGCTCTCGCACGGTCGTCTCGACTTCGGAGTTGGCCGCGCCTATCAACCGCATGAATTTGTCGGCCTCGGTATATCGATGGAGGACAGCCGTTCCATGTTCAATGAGGGCATGGACATCATTCTGAAGGCCTGGGACGGCAAGGAGTTCACCCACAAGGGCAGGCACTGGACAATACCAGAGCCGTTGCAGCTGTTGCCGTACACGGTGCAGACACCGCATCCGCCGGTGTGGCAGGCTACGATTTCGCCGGACAGCTTCACACAGGCGGCTGAGCGGGGCTGGAACCTTCAGTTCGCGACGCCGTTCACCTACCGCACTTACCGTGACCAATGGCGCGAGAAGCTTCAGGAAAGCATCGGCGTCTATGAAACGAAATGCCTGGAGCTTGGGCGCGATCCGAAAGCAGCAAAGCGGATGATGCTGGTTCCTTTCTTCGTGCATGAGAACGGAGAAAAGGCACGAGAGATCTACGGCCGGCACGTGCAATGGTTCTACGACAAGGTCACGACGAATGCCGCCAAAGGCGCGAGTGCACCGGTCAAGGGCTACGAACTCACGATGACCGAGGGCCAGAAGACGCGGGAGCTCGGCTACCTCAGCTTCGACAAGCTCTACGACCTCGGCGCCTGTATTGCCGACGAACCGGCAGTCGCCGTCGACAAACTGCAGGAATACAAGGACCGCTTCGGAATTACCGACTTTGCGCTCTGGTTCAACATCGGCGGCATCGACGTGAAGCACGCAGAAGCCGCCATGCGCCTGACAGCCGAAAAAGTGATGCCGCACGTTTGAAACTTTTCCTAGTTGAAACTTCTATCGAAAGCGATCTAGCGCTCGATTCAAAAGCCTGTGCGGTCGGCGCGCACGCATTCATGATAGAACGGCTACTCCACTAACCAAGTGTTTGGTGAGATGGCCAAACGTTCGCGTTCGAATGATCGTATCCTGAATTAGTGGTGGTGAGCCGAATGAGGTTGACCATTAGGCCACCGCCCAATCGCTCATTGCACGCGAATTCAAGAAAGAGGGTGCTCATGCAGTTCCATCTCAATGGCTTCAAAGCTGGCGATCCACAGATCTTTGAAGCAGTTGGTCAGCGCGATGAGCCGTCCAAAGCGGGAGCACGGCCTGAAGAGGTCGATGTCCTGATCGTCGGCTGCGGGCCGGCCGGTCTGACATTGGCAGCGCAGATGGCGACATTTCCGACCATCAAGACCAAAATCGTGGAGCAGAAATCCGGCCGCCTGCTGCTTGGCCAGGCCGACGGCATCGCGTGCCGCACGATGGAAATGTTTGAGGCCTTCGATTTCGCTGATCGCGTGGTCAAGGAGGCCTATTGGGTTAACGAAACAACCTTCTGGAGGCCTGATGAGAACCGCCCTGAAAGGATCGTCCGCGGCAATCGGATCCAGGACACCGAAGACGGCCTGTCAGAATTCCCGCATGTCATTCTCAATCAAGCCCGGGTTCACGATTTCTTCCTCGACGTTATGAGGAACGCGCCGACGCGGCTGCAGCCGGATTATTCGCGCTGTCTCGTCGACTTGGCCATTGACGCTGGCGTGTCCTCCGAGGGGCAATTCGATTATCCGGTCACGGCAACGTTCGAGCGGGTCGATCCCGATCACGCAGGCCAGTTTGAAACCGTGCGGGCCCGCTATGTCGTTGGATGCGACGGGGCGCGCAGTGTGGTGCGCGAATCCATCGGGCGGACCTTGCATGGCGATTCGGCCAATCAAGCCTGGGGCGTCATGGATGTGCTCGCCATCACTGATTTTTCGGACATCAGGCTGAAATCCGCGATCCAATCGGCCAACGAAGGCAATGTCCTGATCATTCCGCGGGAGGGCGGCTATCTTGTCCGCCTCTATGTCGAACTCGACAAGCTCAATGACAATGAGCGGGTTGCAAGCCGGAATATCACGGTCGATCACCTCATCGCGGCGGCGCGGCGGATCATGTATCCGTACACCCTTGAGGTGAAGGAGGTCGCCTGGTGGTCCGTTTATGAAATCGGTCAGAGACTGTGCGACAGATTTGATGATGTGCCCGATGACGAACTGGCAACGCGCGCGCCACGCGTGTTCATCACCGGCGACGCTTGCCACACGCACAGTCCGAAAGCCGGGCAAGGTATGAATGTCTCGATGCGAGACAGCTTCAATTTGGGTTGGAAGCTGGCGTCAGTCATCCTTGGGCGCAGTGCGCCGGAGCTGCTTCACACCTACTCCCAGGAAAGACAGGGCGTCGCCAAAGAACTGATCGATTTCGATCGTGAATGGGCTGCGATGTTCAGCGCGCGCCCGAAGACTTCGGCCGATGGCGACAGCGAAGGTATCGATCCTGCAGTTTTCCAGGAATACTTCATCAAGCACGCGCGTTTCACCGCCGGCACAGCGACCCGATATCGCCCGTCGATCATCTCCACCGAGCCGACCTTTCAGCATCTGGCCAAAGGATTCGTGGTCGGCATGCGGTTCCACTCTGCGTCAGTCGTCCGTTTGGCCGATGCCAAGCCAGTCCATCTCGGTCACATGGTGAAGGCGGATGGTCGATGGCGCATATTTGCATTTGCCTCATCCGAATCCCCTGCACATCCCTCATCCGGCATCCAGCGATTGTGCGCCTATCTGGCCGATTCTTCGAACTCTCCGGTTCGAACGTTTACCCCTGCCACGCTGGATGTTGATGCTGTCATCGACGTTCGCGCCATCTTCCAACAGGGGCACCGCGAGCTATCGCTCGAGACGATGCCGAAGTTTCTGCTGCCCAGCAAAGGAAAGTACGGGCTGTGCGACTATGAAAAGATGTTCTGCCCGGACTTGAAGCGTGGCGAAGACATATTCGATATGCGGGGCATTGATCGCGACAAGGGCTGCATGGTTATCGTCCGGCCGGATCAACACGTGGCACATGTCCTTCCGCTCGACGCCCACGAAGAACTCACGGCATTTTTCGGAGGATTTATGATCCCGGCAGAATGAGGACCGAGGTGTCTGGATCATGAGCCTTTCGTGCCGACTGCATCATTGCTCGGCCCCGCGGCTGCGCCCGGAGGCCCTTGGGCACGGACCCATTATTGGGCGAAAGTGGCGGCCGTACCTTGTGCCCGCCGGGCTTCCAGGGGCGAAATACTGGAACCCGCCATTCCTCAAATCATGTCGTTGATTGAATTGTTGCAAAGCCCAGCCGATGTTGGGCTCAACGGAACACGTCTCGTCAAGGAGCGCCAAGATGGTTCGCCTCTCCGATCTCTCATCTGCGGACGCTGCGCATTTGCTCGCAAAGAACGGCACGGTCTTCGAGACCGAGCCATTCGTCGAAGCGCGTCCTTTGAATGAGTGCCGCGTCGCCATCATCACGACGGCGGGTTTGCACCTTGCCGGCCAGGAAACGTTCGATCTGCGCGACACGGGTTATCGAGTTCTGCCCGGTGAGGTAACCGCCCGCGACCTTGTCATGAGCCATTCGTCGGTGAATTTTGATCGGACCGGGTTTCAGCAGGATCTCAACGTCGTGTTCCCAATCGACCGACTGCGGGAGATGGAGCATGCCGGCGAGGTAGGGTCGGTCGCAGCCTACCATTACTCGTTGATGGGTGCGGACTGGGAACCGCACGAGATCGAAGGTACGGCGAATACTATTGCCGGATTGCTCAAGGAGGACGCTGTCAACGCAGCACTGCTCGTACCGGTCTGACCGAATTGTACCCGCGCCGTGGGCGCCGTCGCGCATTACATTGAAGAGCAAGGCATCGCGACGACAGGCATCAGTCTGGTTCGCGAAAACACCGCGTCCATTCGCCCGCCGCGCGCGTTGTGGGTTCCGTTCGATCTTGGACGGCCACTCGGGGCACCGGCCGAACCCGAGTTTCAGTCAACGGTACTGCGTGCCGTCCTGGGTCTGCTCGAGCGCCGCGATGGCCCGGTCATACTGGAAGACTTTCCCGAAGACGCACCGGGGCAGGGCTCGCCGGAGGCGATGGAGGGCATGGTGTGCCCCATTGCCCTGCCGCGTCCCCCGCTCGAGTTACCGGCGAGTTTGATCGATGCTGTCCTGTCTGAGATCGATGAGCTTGCGCCTTGGTATGAACTGTTCCGTCAAACACATGATGGCGAGACGATCGGCGCGTCCGGGATGGCCGCGAAAGATGCTGCACAATTACTTGATGAGATCCTCAGAACCGGGCGCCTGGCAACGGCAGATCCGGATCAATCGGGAAAAACGGTACGCTACGCATCGGAGAGTCTGCGCAATTACTACGTCTCAGCGGCACTGGTACGCCCGGGAGGAGCAGCGGCGGCGCGAGAGATTGCCGACTGGTTCTGGGGAGACACGAGCGCCGGTTCGCTCATTCTGGCGTTGCATCCGGTCTGTTTGGCCAGTGATGATGCCGGCTTGAAGTTTGTCGCGGAGAAGAAACTTGTCCCGCGGGCTCAACAGCATAGATTGCAGGCCGATTGATTTAAGATGCCATACACGCCGGGAAAGCCTGATCAGCAGGTCGTCTGGCGACGTCCTGTCTTCGTGCTGTTGTAAGCGGTTTGTTTCGGAACAAACTGTCGATTGGTCTTATCCGTGCCATTTAGAGATCGCTTTGTTGCACTTTCGGTGGCCTTCGAGTCCAGCTCGCGGGTCCAACGTAAACGGTGAATTGAGACTGTCCCAGCTCTCGGGAAATGGGCAACTTGAGACCGACCGACTTCGACTGGTCGCGCAAGCGCTCACGTGAGGGTGACGACGAGGCCAGATCGGCTGCTGCATTGGCGGCATCAGGACGGTGGCATATGTTAAAGCTGTTTCATGTCGTCTGCATTGCATTGGGCATTGGGCTTGGCGTTTCGATACTTGCCGCCGTGCCGGCCGTTGCACAGGCTGATGACCTCGATGCGCTTGGGCGCAAGACGGTCAGCCTGTACAAGGCAGGCCGGTTCAGCGAGGCCTTTACTGTCGCGAAACGTGCCGTGACACGCGCCGAGCAGGTGTTTGGCCGTGATCATCCGAAACTTGCGGTATCGCTCGACACGCTTGCGACGCTTCATCAGGCGCGCGCCAACTACGATGACGCCAGGCCGCTTTATGAGCGGAGCCTTCAGATCCGCGAAAAAGTGTTTGGGCCGACGCATCTGGATGTTGCCCAATCGCTTAGCAATCTTGCGACACTCGATCAGGCCGTTGGCCGCTACGCGGCCGCGGAGCGGCGCCTCAAGCGGTGCCTGTCGATTCGCGAAAAGATACTTGGTCCGGCGCATGCGGACGTCGCCCAATCGCTCAATGATCTCGCACTCGTCTATAGGAACCGCGGCAGCTTTACTGCTGCGATACCGCTGCTGGAACGCGGTTTGGCAATTGCAAGAAAAGTACGTGGCGCACAGCATCTGCAGGTTGGCGAGTTGCTCAACAACCTTGCGGAACTCTATCAGCAGATGGGCCGACACGAGCAGGCCGAGTCCCTCTACGTGCAAAGCCTTGCGATTATTGAAAAGAACCTCGGCCAGGGACATCCAAGCGTCGCCGTCCTACTCAACAATACTGCTGAACTCTATCGGTTGATGGCGCGCTACCGGGATGCTGAACCGCTCTATTTGCGCAGCTTGAAGATTTTTGAAAAGACGCATGGACCAAAGCATCCAGACGTTGCCCGATTGCTCAACAATCTTGCTTCGCTCTACCAGTCGCAAGGACGCTACGATGCGGCTGAGCGCTTTTTAGGGCGCAGCCTGGCCATCAGAGAAAAGGTCCTCGGATCGGAGCACCAGAGTGTTGCCACATCACTCAACAATCTGGCAGGGCTGTATCGAATTCTGGGTCGTGACAACGAGGCTGCATCCTTGTTCAAGCGTAGCTTGGCCATCCGCAAAAAAACGCTTGGACCGGATCATATCTATGTCGCACACGCGCTCAGCAACCTGGCCGTCATCTATCAAGACCAGGGTCGCCACGCGGACGCCGAGCCGATGTTCAAGAGTTCACTTGCCATCATCGAGAAGGCGCTCGGGCCGGCGCACCCGCAAGTTGGAAGAGCCCTGTCCAATCTTGCCGAGGTTTATCGCGATCAGGATCGCTACAGTGAGGCCGAGCCGCTGCTCAATCGAAGCCTCGCGATCCAAGAGGCAGCGCTCGGACCGGAGCATCTCGACGTTGCCGAGGCGCTCGGCAGCATTGCACTGCTGCATCGCGCCTCGGGGCGCTATGGAGAGGCCGAAAAGCTTCTGAGGCGCGGCCTGTCAATTCGTGAAAAGGCGCTGGGGGCAGACCACCCCAGTGTCGCCCAATCGGTAGGTGAACTCGCCGCCGTCGTTCAGGAACAGAGTCGATATGACGAGGCGCAAGTCCTTCACAAGCGAAGCATCGCGATCTACGAGAAAATCCACGAACCGCGACATTTTACGGTCGGCATAGCACTCAACAACCTTGCCGATCTCTATCGCGTATGGAAGCGCTTCGACGAGGCCGAACGACTCCATAGGCGCAGTCTGTCGATTCTTGAGGCGGCGTATGGTGCAAAGCATCCAGCGGTCGCGACTTTGCTCAACAATATCGGAGCGCTTCATTTCGTACAGGGGGATTGGAAGCGGGCGTTCGATCATTTGCGGCGCGGTGCAACGATCACCGTCGCTCGGACCCGGCGCGGTGCGCGGAATGTTGGGCGCGCGTTAACGGGTGCGAAAAGGTCGGAAGCGGTGCGATCGGGACTTGGGTTTTCGGTGTTGATGAGGGCTGCGCATCGATTCGTGCGGCACGAGCCTGCTAGCCGCGTGAAGCTCGCAGGTGAAATGTTCCGGATGGCGCAATGGTCTACCGCGTCCGAAGCCGCGGCATCGCTCACGAGGATGGCGGCCCGCCAGGCAACCGGCAGCTGGGAATTGGCACGCCTGGTCCGCGAACGGCAGGAC
>JBPCWB010000427.1:0-4630 GCA_051009955.1 Hyphomicrobiaceae bacterium
TCTTAGCCGCAAGGTCTCCTGACGGCAAAGGCATCAAGTCGTTTCCGATTCCGGATGAGATCAAGGCATTGTTCGATCGATAGGGGCATGGGCACACGAGCGCCACGGCTTATGACCAATCTATCGATGGTCATCGGTCCCAATGCCGACGCGCGAGTTGACCGATACTGCCACCCACGATTGACCTGTTCAGCACAAACGACAAATCGAGCATATTGCCGAGGCCTGTGAGGTAAGCATCATGACGACCAAATCCATCCCCTGCATGTTCATGCGCGGCGGGACGTCACGCGGCCCATACTTCAATCTGAACGATCTTCCTGCCAACATCGAGGAGCGCGATCAGTTCTTGCTCGCGGTGATGGGCTCGCCCGATGTGCGCCAAATCGACGGCCTGGGTGGCGCTGACACATTGACCAGCAAGGTTGCCATCGTTTCGCTTTCGGATCGGCCCGATGCGGACGTCGACTATCTTTTTGCCCAGGTCGCCGTCGACAAGGCGATTGTCGATACCGCGCCGTCCTGCGGCAACATGTTGTCCGGCGTGGCACCCTATGCGATCGAAACCGGTTTGGTTGCAGCGACAGAAGGCGAGACGCGCGTCACCATCTACAACGTCAACACACAGAGCCGAATCGAGGCCGTGGTGCAAACGCCGGATGGCCGCGTCACGTATGAAGGCGATGCGCGCATTGATGGTGTTCCGGGGACCGCAGCACCTGTCGTTCTCAATTTCATGGATGTCGTGGGTTCGAAAACAAACGCCTTGTTTCCGACAGGCAAACTCATCGACACAATCGACGATTATTCCGTGACCTGTGTCGACGTCGCAATGCCAATGATGTTGATGCGCGCCAAGGACGCCGGTATCACCGGTTATGAATCACGCGCCGAAATCGATGCCAATCCTGAACTTCTAGCCCGTCTGGAACCGGTGAGGCTTCAGGCCGGTGAACGTATGGGTCTTGGCGATGTCAGCGAAATGGTCATTCCGAAGATCGGGCTGCTCGCGGCACCACAAGCTGACGGTGACATCTGTTCGCGCTATTTTACGCCGTGGAAACTGCACGCGGCCCATGCCGTCACCGGTGCTGCCTGCGTGGCATCAGCGCTCGCGGTCGAAGGCACAGTCGCTTACGATGTCGCCCGGCGCAGCACGGACAATCCACGAGATGTAGCGATCGAGCATCCGTCCGGCCAAATCGATGTGCGGCTGGAGACCAGCGGCTCGGGTCTTGACATGGGTGTCGTCCGCGCCGGCATTCTGCGCACGACGCGCTTGATCATGCGCGGCGAGGTTTATGCCCAGGTCGACCGGCGCACAACAGATCATCCGGATCGATAGGCCTGGCCGGGCCAACCAGTCAAAACCGCGAATGCATCAGCCAGGGACAACGCGGCCGGTTCCCGACCCTGCAAAGCTATCGGTTGCCAATTCGCGCGATCACATCGTGCCTGTTTTGGCGCAGAGCCTGCAATATCTCGTGCACGATAGCGGCCGGTCGGTGCTCGTCTTCGCTGTCTGCAGTCCCATTCATGCCAAAGCTCAAGGCATCGAGCGTCGACGACGATATCTCCGGTTCATTGATACTCGAGATTTCTTCAGGAGACACGAAGCCTTCGTTGGCCAACAGTTTCATCATCGCATCCGTGTAGTCACGGGCGGCACAGATCGTCAGAAGAATACTCGACAGGACGTGAATATTCGACGACACCACATGAGTCATGCGATCAACGAAATCAGACAGCTCATGTTCGCTGAGGACCTGATGCGCCATGGTGGCAACTTTCGAGTCCAACAGCTTTTCGACCGAAATGATCGTCAACTGCATGCCGACCGATTTCTGCCCCATGCGGTCGAGATCCGTAAAGCGAATATCCAGCTTCGCGTCACGCATAAGATTGGCGCACTGCATATCGAGAGCGCAAACAGCGTTATTGGTGTGATAGATGAGACGCTTGAACGCGGTCCCGACCTTGTCGAGATCAACCTCGCGCTGCTCGCTGCGAATGCGATGCAATTCGGATTGGATCGCCATCAATTTCGATTCAACGGCGTCCAGCGTCGCAATCGATCCGGCCAGCGCAAACAGTGTCTCACTCTGCGTGGCGTCGAGATCCTGCTCGTCCTGAGCAACGATATGATCGTTCGCGGGTGGCTGGGCTTCGATCTGAGGAACTGGAATGGGTCGTTCCGCGCGATACTCGGGCGGCAGTTCCGGAGGTTGCGTCGACGGCTCGCGCGGCGCATCGAAATTCGCAGGGCCGACAGCTGCATCGCTGAAGATCGGCCGATGCGAGCAAACGACCGGACCTTCGGTCAATGGGATATCCGGTGCGTAGCGGCTCACCGCGCGTTGCATGTCCTGCGGCGGCGCCCTGTGGTCTTCGATCAGTCTTATTTGGAAATGATCCGTACCGCTCACTGACGAGTCGGATGATCGTGAGGCCTCAGCGAGTCTCGCAAGCAACGTCATGTTATTCTCAGCCCGAACACTACAAACTTAAACTTGAGAATAGTATGTCGAGGTTCTAGGAACAGAATTATGACCAAAGTCATACAATTATAGAGAGTCCCGTGATAATCCGCACCGCGTACTGTCGGTTGACAGACCGATTTTTTGCAACCGCCGAGACTTGTGGCTAGAGTCCTGTTCGATTTGTTGTGAGTTCTTTGCATTGAAATCAATGGTCCGCCTACGACAAAAAATGAAGCGACCGGACGGGCCTGACAGCCCGGACGCGACCGCGTCGAGCGGCGGTGCACCGGCCCACGGCGAGGCGACGGCCAGGCCCGACCGAAATGGGGCTCGCCGTGCGGCGAAGGGCACCAGCCAGCACGGCATTGAAACGTTGGAAACGAATGTTCTCGGCGCTGTTCGCGGCGCCATTACTGAGTTTGCAGTAACACGCGGCGTGCATCCCGACCTTTCAGATATCGACGTCAACATCGAAAAGACGAGCGAAAACAGCACATCAGATGACGTGGGTAACGCAGCCAAAGCCGATCAGCGCTCATCGGAAAGTCGGCCCATCGCGGTATTGCCGCGCCTTATATCAATTGCGAGAAGAAGTCTCTCGGCGACAGGTCTTCAGAACCGTCCGCGCGTGGCACTTTCGCTGGCCGTGATCGCCGCTCTTACCATCGCAGTGGCAAGTACCCTGTCCATTTACGACAGATCGCTTCTTCAGCGTAGCTCCGGCACGGCCCTGGCCGGCTGGCGCGCGAAAATCGTCACTCGGCTGCCGCCGTTGCCGGCGCCGCACCCTTCGCGCATGCTCAGGAACGGTCAAAGGCTTGTGCCGACCAAATCAAAAGCGAATTAGACGACGTTCAAGCGACTTTGTCTGATCATTGGGCGGCGATTTGAACGTATTGTCCGCTGCCGACCGGGCAGGCTGCCCACAGGCTGCTCAAAGACTCGACCAAATGCCCAATGTGCGCATCCGTATGCAGTGGTGTCGGCGTCAGCCGGATGCGCTCGGTTCCGCGCGGCACTGTCGGATAGTTGATCGGTTGCGCGTAGATGCCGAATTGCTCAAGCAGAGCATCGGTCACGGCCTTGCAGTGAATCGGATCGCCGACGGCCACCGGCACGATGTGGCTCGGATTGGTCATGACCGGCAGTCCAGCCTCGTCAAGCCGGGCCTTGACGGTCGCGGCCCGTTCCTGGTGCCGCTCGCGTTCGACGTTGCTGACCTTCAAATGACGAATACTCGCTAGCGCACCAGCCGCGACTGCCGGCGTTAGAGACGTCGTGAATATAAAGCCCGGAGCATAGGAGCGAATGGCATCGCAACAGTCACGGCTCGCCGCGATATAGCCGCCCATGACACCGAAGCCTTTGGCCAGTGTCCCATTGATAATGTCGATGCGATGCGCCGCACCATCGCGTGCGGCAACACCTGCGCCACGAGGACCATAGAGACCAACGGCATGGACCTCGTCCAGGTAAGTCATCGCACCGTACTTCTCCGCCAGGTCACATATCTCGGCGATTGGCGCGATGTGGCCGTCCATTGAATAGACGCTCTCGAAGGCGATGATCTTTGGCGTTTCTACCGGATACTCGGCCAACTGCGCCTCAAGATCGCTAATGTCGTTGTGGCGCCAGATGCGCTTTTCGCCACGGCCATGGCGAATTCCCGCAATCATTGATGCGTGATTCTTCTCGTCAGAAAAAATCACCGTCCCTGGAATCAAATCGACAAGCGTCGACAGCGTCGCATCGTTGGCGATGAATGCCGACGTAAAGAGCAGGGCTGACTCTTTGCCGTGCAGTTCAGCCAGTTCCTCCTCAAGCTCGACATGATAGTGTGTCGTCCCCGAGATATTCCGCGTTCCGCCTGACCCGGCACCGACGGTGTCGATGGCGTCGTGCATCGCCGCCAAGACCTTGGGGTTCTGACTCATGCCGAGATAATCGTTCGAACACCATACGGTGACTTCGCGGTTCCCATCCTGGCGGAAGCAATCGGCGATCGGAAAATTACCCCGTTGACGCTTGAGGTCCGCAAAGATCCGATACCGACCCTCCTCATGCAAGGCCGCCACACGCTGCTTGAGCAAGCCTTGATAATCCGTCATCGCAATCACCTCGTTCACAGTATCGCCCGCCGGGAGTCGTCT
>JBPCWB010000428.1:0-5846 GCA_051009955.1 Hyphomicrobiaceae bacterium
GTGCCTTCAAATTAGGTTAGTCGAATGGTCGGCGAAGTTTCTGCCCGTGGTCCGGCGCCGTTTTGGGGCCAGCAGACGCGCACGCTCGCTGGTGTCTCGCTGGCGCACTGGGTTAGTCACGTCCATCTGCTGACACTGCCGCCGCTTTTTCCGATCCTCAAAGATCTGTTCAACGTCGGTTACGTCGAGTTGGGGTTGTCGGTCACGATCTTCGGTATCATTTCCGGACTGACCCAAGCCCCGATGGGCTTCATCGTCGATCGGTTCGGTGCGAAGCGGATATTGCTCGCCGGCCTCTGTCTCGGCGGCTGCGCCTTTATCATGCTCGGTCTGAACCCGACCTATGAATTGTTCCTGATTGCCGCGGCAATCGCAGGTCTGGCCAATTGCGTTTACCACCCTGCGGACTACGCCATCCTGTCGTCGGCCCTGGATGATCGTCGCATGGGTCGTGCGTTTTCAATTCATACCTGTGCCGGTATGGCGGGCGGCGCGATGGCGCCGGCCATCGGTCTCTGGATCGCGCTGCAATTCGGTGTTGGTTGGGCATTGATCGTTATCGGCACGTTTGGTCCGCTGGTCGCCATTGGCTTGCTGTTATTGCGGGTGCCTGATAGCGGCGGCGCGCCGGGCGCAGTCGAGGGAGCGGGTGGTCGATCGACAAGCAAACGGCGAAGCGTGCTCAGTCCGGCGATCCTGGCTCTGATGCTGTTCTTTGTGCTTCTGAGCCTATCCGGCGGGGGCATGTCGGCCTTTGGTGTCGCGGCTTTGCAGAGCGGCTATCAGGTTTCGCTGGAGACGGCGTCCTTGACGTTGTCCTTCTATCTTGGAGCGATGGCGATCGGTGTTCTGGCCGGTGGTCTTCTTGCTGATAAGACAACCCGCCATGGCTATATCGCGGCGGTGTGCTTTGCGGCCAATGCCCTGCTCTTTCTCGTCGTTGCCGTCGTGCCGTTGCCGAGCCTGGTGCTGATTTGCACGCTCACTTTGGCGGGCTTCATGTCGGGTCTGATCGCGCCGTCTCGCGACATGCTTGTTCGTCGTGCGGCTCCGCCGGGCGCCTCCGGCCGAGCGTTTGGAATCGTGTCAACCGGGTTCAATATCGGCAGCATTTTCGGCCCGATGCTGTTCGGTTTCATTATGGACCAGGGTGCCCCGAGCTGGCTGTTCGGTGTCTCGGCATTCTTTATGCTTCTGACCGTCCTGCTCGCGACATGGACCGAGCGGCCGGAGCAGCGCCAGCCGGCCCGATCGTAAGTTTCAGCATGCGGTTCGGCGTGCGGCTGCGCAGCCACTCATTTGACGTTGACGCTCGCCTGTCCCCATCGCAATCTTGCCCTGAACATTGAGAAATCAGAATGAGTGGCGAATGAGATGAGCGAATGTTGCGGACCCGGGTATGCATCGCCCGCGGAGGCGATGAAAGCGCCGCGTGAGAAGTTGCTCTATACGGTTGCCCTTTATATTGGGACCGGCATTCAGAAGCCCGACTATTTGGCGACGATCGATGCCGATCCTGCCAGTCCAACCTACAGCCAGGTCATCCACCGCCTCGAGATGCCGGGTATTGGTGATGAACTCCATCACATTGGCTGGAACGCCTGCTCGTCCTGCCACCATGATGCAACCAAGGAACGCCGCTACTTGATCGTACCGGGCGTGCGCAGTTCCAACTTGCACATTGTCGATTGCGCGAGCGACCCGAGCGCACCCAAACTGCACAAAGTGATCGAAGGCGACGAGATCAAGGCCAAGACGAACCTGTCGGCGCCGCACACGGTTCACTGCCTGGGCTCCGACATCATCATTTCGATGCTTGGAGATGCGCAGGGCGAGGCGCCGGGCGGGTTCCTCCATATCAACGAGGATTTCGAGATTGTCGGACGTTGGGAAAACGACATCTCGGGTATGAAATTTAACTACGACTTTTGGTATCAGCCGCGCCACAACGTGATGGTGTCAAGCGAGTGGGCGGCGCCGAATACGTTCATGCCGGGCTTCGACCTGGAAGAAGTCGGTCACCTCAAATACGGTCGCCAGTTGCACTTCTGGGACTTCAAAGAAAAGCGCATTGCCAAGACGCACTATCTCGGCGAGGACGGCTTGGTGCCGCTCGAGGTCCGCTTTCACCACAATCCGGATTCCTGTCACGGCTTCGTCGGCGCGGCGCTGTCGTCGAATATCATTCATTGGTACAAGAAGGATGACGACTGGGTTTGGGAAAAAATCATCGACGTTGAAAACGAACAGCATCCCGAATGGCCCATCCCATTGCCGGGCCTGATTAGTGTCATCCTGATCTCAATGGACGATCGTTTCCTCTATTTCTGTAACTGGCTGCATGGCGATATCCGCCAGTACGACATCACAGATCCGCACAATCCCAGGTTTACCGGCCAGGTCTGGATGGGCGGTCTGCTGGGCAAGGCGCCGAAGGTCAACGGTCGCAAGATCACGGGTGGTCCGCAAATGATTCAGCTGTCGCTTGATGGCAAGCGGCTCTACGTCACAACGTCGCTGTTCTCGACCTGGGACAATCAGTTCTATCCGGAGATTCGCAAAAACGGTGGCTGCATGGTGATGGTTAATTGTGATACCGAAGGAGGCGGTATGGAAATCGACAAGGACTTTTTCGTCGATTTCGGCAAGGAGCCGAACGGCCCTGCACGATGCCATGAGACTCGGTATCCTGGCGGCGACTGCACGTCCGACATCTGGTTGTAGTTGGATGCACAGTGTCACGATAACCTTGGCCAATCGCGAAGGCCGGACTTTGTCGGTCGACCGGCGCAAGACGCTGCTCAAGTCCTTGGAAGAGCACGGCGTCTCATTGCCATATGGCTGCAAGTACGGCGGCTGCATCTCGTGTGCAGCCAAGCTGCTTGACGGTGATGTTGATCAGGCCGCGGCCGTCGCGTTGAACGGGCGTCAGCTGAACGACGGCTATATCTTGTTATGCGTGGCCCGTCCTTTGACCGACTGCACGATGGAGGTCGGCGTCGACAGCCACGACAAACTCTATCGCAACCCGTTTGCGAGCCCGCTTCGACCAGATGAACTCAAGAAAGATATTCGCGGAAAAGCCTTGCCGCTGGAGGACAGACGATGAGTGCAAAGGTGAAGAAAAGTGCGCAGTCGGGCATGAAGCCGAAGCAGGCACCAAAGTCGGCAGCGACGTCGACAGGCAAGCGTGTTCGGCACATGGATCATGATAAAGACTATCCAGCGAAGTACCTGGCGGACATCCTGAAATCGGTGAAAACCATTGCCATGGTTGGTGCCAGTTCGGACCCGACCAAGTTCAGCTATGGCGTGCTGCGGGTGCTTCACGAAACCGGCTATGACATGCTGCCGGTCAATCCCAAGGAAGCGGGTAACGAGATTCGTGGTCTCAAGGTGTACGAGTCCCTGCATGACATCGATCGGCCGGTTGACATGGTGCAGGTCTTTCGCAGTTCCGACGCATTGCATGGGATTGCGCAGGATGCCGTTGAGATCGGGGCCAAGGTGCTTTGGTGCCAGATTGGTGTGCGCGATGATGAGGCGGCCCGCTTGGCGGAAAGTGCCGGGATGAAGGTCGTCATGAATCGTTGCCCGAAGATTGAACTGTTCCGTCCGTTCTGGAAGCCGAGGCTCAATCAAGAGATCTAAGCGCGTTTCCCGTGCCGGTTGTGGGCTGTCAGGAGGTTCGGGATCGGTCATGCCTCAGCCGAAACTCGTAACGTTTGACGTCTATATGGCGTTACTGGACATTGAGGGCAGTCTGGTGCCGGTTGTCATGCGCGCGCTCGGGTTGCCGACTGAGACGGCCACGGCGTTCGTGCGCCTGTGGCGGGCCAAGCAGATGGAGCGGGCGGCCATCAGCAACTCGCTCGACAAAGAGCGTACGTCCTTTCGAGATGCGACAATGCTGGGACTGGCCTATGTGGCAGGTCGCAATGGCGTCGAGTTGACGCCGCAATTGCGCGAAGAGCTGGTTCTCGCCTGGGATTCATTGCAGCCATGGCCGGAGGCCAATGATGTTGTCGCAGCCATCAAGGCCAAAGGCATTGCCACGGCCATCCTTTCGAACGGGGACGAGGACATGCTCGCGGCTGTGGCTCGGCTTTTTCCAGTGGGCTTTGATCACATTCTGTCTTCGGAGACAGCCGGTAAGTACAAGCCCCATCCGGCGGTTTACGCGTTGCCAACGACCGAGTTGCGAATTGCGAAGACCGATGTGGTCCACGTAGCAGGCAGCGCCAACGACGTGCTGGGAACGGTGGCAGCCGGCATGGCCTGCATTTGGTCGAACCGTCACGGCGATCGTCTGCTCGATCCGTCGTATCCGCCGACCCATATGGTCTCCAGCTTGCGTGACGTACCTGACTTGATCTGAACAGTGCTTGCGTCCCGGAATTCGTTGCTTTTTCGCGCACGACGCCGAATTCTGGAAGGGTGTCGGGCGCGCTCTATGTGATCAATTAGATCGGCGTCTTGCCCAAGCGACAGTTTCGGCGCAATCTTCCGGTATATCTGCGCCCCGTCATTGTGCGAGGTGCGTTCTTGGCGCCGACGTTGTGCCGCTCAAGGTAGGAGAACGCAATGCAACAGAAAATTGATACGGCAAATGCTCTTGGCGTTACCGACGAGCAGTGGCAGGCCCGCGTTGATCTTGCTGCGGCGCACCGCTTGGCGGTCATGCATGGGTTTCACGAAGGCATCTTCAACCATTTGACGCTGACTGTGCCTGGGACCGCGGATCGCTATTATCAAATTCCATTTGGCCTGCATTGGTCCGAAGTGAACGCCAGTTGTTTCATGGAAGTCGACTACAACGGCAAGATTCAGCGCGGCAGCGGCATTGTTGAGCAGTCATGCTTTGCCATTCATGCGCCAATTCATGAAAAGTTGCCGCACGCCGCCTGTGTGATGCATACGCACATGCCCTACGCCAGTGCACTTACGCGGCTGGAAGATCCAAAGATCAAGCCGATCGGCCAGACCGAAGTCGGCATGATGGCTCAATGTGCCTACGATATGGACTATCCTGGCCCGGCCTGCGATCCGGAGGAAGGCTACCGTCTGGCCGACATGTTCGGTGACAAGACCATCCTGTTCATGGGCAACCATGGTGTGGCAACAGTCGGGAAGACCGTAGCAGCGGCTTATGATCGCCTTTATTACATTGAGCGGGCGGCCCAGGTGCAGCTCTATGCGATGTGGACCGGTCAGCCTCTGAAAATGATGTCCCCAGACATCGTCGAGACGACGATGAAGAATTTCGGCGGCACTGACTTGGGTGACAAGAAGGCGAGCGACTATCACTTTGCCGCGCTGAAACGGATCCTCGACCGCCAGGAGCCGGATTACAAGGAATAGGCTTTCATACGGGACATTCCGACAGGGCCTCAATAAACCGCCGATTGGCGAGGCCCTCTCCCCCCATGTTTCTCAGTATTCTATCCGATGGACGTTGATGCATTGATCGGGATGATTGCTGCGGCCCTTGCGCTGATGGGCAGTCCCGGTCCGGCGACGCTTAGCGTTGCTGCCACGAGTGCGGTTTTCGGGATCCTGCGGGCACTGCCTTACTTCCTGGGCGTGTGCTGCGGTACCAGCACGATCGTGCTGCTTGTCGGCAGTGGCATCACTGGTCTCGTTCTGGCGCTGCCCGGTGTTGCTCCGGTCCTCGTAGTTCTCGCCGGTACCTATATCCTTTATTTGGCGTACCGTATCGCGGTCGCGCCTGTGCTGAAGTCAGCTGCTGAGGTCGGACCGCCACCAAGAGGGATTGCCGGCTATCTGTTCGCGATTGCCAATCCGAAGGGTTATGCGGCGATTGGCGCGGTCTTTGCCGGCTTTGT
>JBPCWB010000429.1:0-5202 GCA_051009955.1 Hyphomicrobiaceae bacterium
GGATGGGTACGGGTCATTTGAACGACTTTGTCATCACGACACCCTGCTTCCACAATGACAAACTCGTTGCCCTGTTTTCGTGCACAAGCCACTTGATCGATATCGGCGGCATCGGCTTTGGACCGGATGCGACCGACATATTCATGGAGGGGCTTTATATCCCGTTTCTCAAATTAATCGACGAAGGGCAGGTCAATGAAACGTTGATGGCCATGATCCGCGCGAACACGCGCCTGCCAGTCGACACCGTTGGCGATACGTATTCACTGGCGGCATGCAACGACGTCGGCTGTCAGCGTCTTTCTGAGATGATGGACGAATTCTCGCTCAGCGACTTGAACGATCTCGGTTCCCATATCATCGAACATTCACGTGCGGGCGTACTGGAGGAAATCGCGAAGCTGCCCAAAGGCAGTTGGACCAATACCATGGTGACCGACGGCTACGATGAGCCTGTTGCCCTCACCGCCACAGTGACGATTGCAGATGACGGAATACATGTCGATTATACCGGCACAAGTCCTGTTGCCAATCGTGGCATCAACGTGCCGCTGTCCTACACGACGGCCTATACCGTATTCGGCTTGGCCTGCATCGTCGGCTCACGCATCCCTAACAACGCGGGTTCGCTCGCACCCTTGACGGTCTCGGCACCGGAGGGATCGATTCTCAACGCACCAAAGCCGGCGCCGGTCTGTTCGCGCCACGTCATAGGTCAAATGCTACCGGATGTGGTTTTTGGCTGCCTTCATCAGGCCGCGCCAAGCCGTGTGCCCGCCGAAGGCACGTCATGCCTGTGGAACCTTAACGTGCGGGGCAAAGTCAGTGGTGGCGAAGGCGGCAACTATGGATTTTCGATGGCTGTCACATCGAACGGCGGCACGGGGGCGCGGCCTGTGTCCGACGGATTGTCCGCGACCGCTTATCCATCCGGCGTAAAAGGAACGCCGGTCGAGATCGCCGAACAGATCACGCCGCTTCTGTTCTGGCGTAAGGAATACCGGCCGGACTCCGGCGGGGCCGGGCGCACGCGCGGCGGACACGGCCAAATCATCGAGATCGAAAGCCGCATTGGTGAGCCGTTCGAACTCTTGGCCGCATACGACCGAATAGACCATCCGGCGCGCGGGCGCGATGGTGGCCACAATGGCGCCTCTGGTGAAGTGCGCTTCAAGAGTGGAAAGAAGTTGAAAGGCAAAGGCTTTTTGCTTGTGCCACCAAGCGAGCGACTAATGGTGTTGACGCCGGGTGGCGGTGGCATCGGCGATCCCCGGGAGCGTTCGCAGGATGACATCGCGCGGGACCGCGAAGCCGAATTGATTAGCGATGATGCAGTTAGTGAAGATTATGGTCTTGCTGACAAATAACGTATGGGCGATGTTGCGTGATGCCTAGTCAATAATCCGCTTTGATTAATGGGAGGAGCGAGTGTTTTTTCGAACCAGGATGATGATTGCGACCGCGTGCACGATCGGTCTGCTGGCGGCTCAGTCGTACTCCGCCGCAGCTCAGGTTAAGTGGGACCTTTCGACGGCTTGGCCCGACGGGAATTTTCACACCAAAAACGCCAAACGTTTCGCTGATGACGTCAGAAAGGCAACGGGAGGTGCTGTCGACATCACCGTCAAGGCCGGAGGCCAATTGGGATTCAAAGGACCGGAGCATTTGCGGGCGGTCCGCGACGGTCTCGTGCAGATGGCCGATGTGCTGAGCATCCAGCAGATTGGCGACGAACCCATCCTCGGCATTGAAGGTATTCCATTCCTTGCCAGTTCAGCCGACGAACTGAAGGTCCTGCACAAATACATTCGTCCGATCTACGAGAAGGTTGCTGAGAACAACGGTCAGAAGGTTCTGTACATGGTTCCGTGGCCGACCCAGTACTTGCACCTGAAAGTCAAGGCTGCAAAAATCGACGACCTCAAGGGTGTCAAGATCCGCGTGCCGAACAAGGGAGCACAGGACCTTCTGGCAGCCGTCGGAATGAATGCGGTCCTCATTCCTTGGGGCGAGGTCGTGCCGGCGCTTGCGTCCGGTGCCGTCGACGGCGTTTCGACATCGGCGGTGTCCGGTGTCGACGGCAAGTTCTGGGAGTTCCTCAAAGTCTCACACGCCACCAACCATACTTGGTCGTCACAGATGGTGACCGTCAATCTCGACCAGTGGGCCAAGGTCAAGCCGGAGCACCAGGCTGCCATAGTTGCACTGGCGAAAAAGCTTGAGCCCGAGTTCTGGTCCGTGTCGCTGCAAGCCGATACCGACAGCGTGGCCAAGCTCAAGGCGAACAAGATGGACGTCGTCACCGTGCCGGATGCCATGCTTGCCGAGCTGCGCGATCGTACCAAACCGCAAATGGAAGCTTTCTTGAAGAAAGTGCCGGCGGCCAAGGCGGCTGTGATGGCTTACCTCAAAGAGATGAAGCGATGACAAGCAGCACCGGGGCACGGGCCGTCTGGGCCAATGCTCAATGACGCACGAGCATCGTGAACACCAAGACGCTGCAGCCGCCGCCCCCGGCTGGCTGCAGCCACTATTGCAAGCGGCTGACTGGTTGGCGCGATTGAGCGGCGGCCTCGCTGCGCTGGCACTGGCGGCACTCACGCTCCTCATTCTTGGAGAGATCAGCGTCCGCCTCCTTTCAAACTATATTTCCGGCCTGCCGGCGGGCATTCCAACGGCCTGGGAAGTCAGTTCCTACCTGATGGGAATCGCATTTATGGCAGGCTCGGCAATGACACTCCGGGCCGGCGGTCATATTCGGGTCTCTGTGCTGTTGTCGCAACTTCCGCCGAACGGAAAGCGTGTGCTTGAGATCCTGTCATCTCTGTTTGGCTTTTTGTTGTGTCTGTTTCTTGCCTATTCGCTCGCGCTCTTCACGTGGGCGAGTTTCATTCGCGGTCAGACTTCGATTTCGTCCGACATCCCGCTCTGGATTCCCAAGGCGGCCATCACGTTCGGCGCCATTGTACTGGCGCTACAAATGCTGACCCGGCTTGCCCAGGCCGTTTATCGTCTGCCGCTCGAGGATAACGCGTTGCGTGTCGGAGCTCCGGCGGAATGAGTGGTGACAGCGAGGGGTCGCGCCGCCGGGCGATGTTGGTCGGCCATGGCGAGAAATTCACATCGACATATTGGGGCTAGCCGAACTTGGGATCAATCGTTGCAACGTTATTCACCATCCTGTTCGCAGCTCTGGCCGGCGGCATCTGGATCGGCCTGACATTGATGTTGACGGCGATGGCGCTGCTCTACGCGTTTCGCTCCATTCCGCTCGACAAGCTACTGCCGCAGTACACCTGGAACATCCTGACAACGTCGGAACTCGTGGCCCTACCGCTATTCATCATCATGGGCGAGATATTGTTTCGCACGCGTCTGGCTCGCTCTCTCTTTCAGGGCTTGGCGCCCTGGGCCGGTTTGCTGCCTGGCCGTTTGCTGCACGTCAATGTTGCGGGCTGTACACTCTTCGCGGCGATATCGGGTTCGTCCGCTGCGACCACGCAAGTCGTCGGCCGCATATCACTCGACGAACTCCTGCGCCGTGGATATGGGCGTGAGATTGCCATTGGCAGTCTGGCGGGCGCCGGAACTCTGGGGTTCCTGATCCCGCCGTCCAGTATTCTCATCATTTATGGCGTTTTGGCCGAAGTCTCGATCCTGAAACTGTTCACGGCGGGATTCATCCCCGGCGTGCTTCTGGCCATGAGTTTCATGGCCTATATCATGGTCCGAACAACCGTTTCACCAAACCTTGTCCCGCAAAGCGAACGCGCCATGCGCGACGTGAGTTGGACTCAAAGGTTCATCGCCCTGAAGGACCTGGCGCCGACCGTCTCGCTCATCATCTGTGTCCTCGGATCGATGTATGGCGGCATTGCTACGCCATCCGAAGCGGCGGCGGTCGGTGTTCTTGGAGCACTCACAATCAGCTGGCTACAAGGCGACCTGGATGGCTCGGCCCTTGTTCTCATTGGTCGCGGCGCGGTTCTCACCTGTTCGATGATCGGCCTGATCGTCCTCGGAGCGTCGGTCCTTGGTAACGCGGCCGCATTCTTGGGCATCCCGGCCGCGATCGCGGAATTTGTTGCCGGTCTCGGACTATCGCCGATGCTGCTGATCATCGTACTGGTTGCGGTCTACCTTGTGCTTGGTTGTTTTCTCGATGGCTTTTCCATGATCGTGATGACGCTGCCGATTGTGATGCCGATCATTCTTGCAGCCGGTTTCGATCCCATCTGGTTCGGCATTTTCTTGGTTCTCGTTGTCGAGATGAGCCAGATTACGCCACCGGTGGGTTTTAATCTTTTCGTCATTCAGGCGCTGACGGGAGAAGGCCTCGGCTCGATCGCCCGCATGACATTGCCATTTTTGTCAATTCTCGTTCTCTTTACGATACTGCTGGCGATGTTTCCGGACATCGCTCTGTGGCTGCCACGTGCGCTGGCGCCTTAGAGCCTGATGAGCGAGTTCCCGCCTCAGCATGGTGACCTCGACCTACCACAGGTCGAGTTATTCGCAGTCATAACGGGCGCGCAGTACGGGCGCGCAGTGTGCCTTCGCCCGTGCCAATGTGATCTCTCGCGGCGCGCTCAGACCTTGCTCAGCTTGTCGCCAACCGTGATCTGCCCATCCGTTTCGACGCGGGCGTAAATGCCCCGCAGGCGATTCTCTCGTCCGACACCGGTGTTGACGAAGACGGTCGCGTCACGGCCGTAGCGCTGAATGAACTTGTCGCAACCCATGTGGGGCGTGTCCGTGATTTCGATAACCGCACTGCCGACCTGAAGGCGTTGGCCGGGCGGCAGGTTGGCCGGCCTGAGATCCATGTCGACGAACAGATTGTCGCCGGCCGGCGGCCAGTTGCTTCGCTCTCCGGCGATAAGGTCAATGCAACGGGCATTCATGATACAGATCTGGACGTCCGGGTGCGGCTGGCCGTCGTCAGTTGATTTCCAGCAGCCCTTAGCCCAGTGGTCGCCTTGCAAACCGCCGGCCAAACTGACGTCGCATGAGGTGACATCAAGGCGCTGCTCCGATGCCGGGCGCACGACAATGGCTCTGACCTCACCGTCGTTCGCCGGGGACTCGAGAATATGAGGCAGTCCGGCCATAAGTTCGTCACGCGTCAAATGCTTTGCCATTACGGCCTCACGAAAACTGCAATTGATTTGTTGTCGGGGCTGCCGACCGGGCCGCATCATG
>JBPCWB010000430.1:0-2617 GCA_051009955.1 Hyphomicrobiaceae bacterium
GGGAGGATGTGGAAGGCGATATTAAGCAAAAGCTGAAGCGGCTTCTGGATCGCGACGTCCAGCTCACCGTCGATTTCGCGGTCTTTAGGCCGGTGTACGTGATAGGCGATGTCGTCCGCCCTGGCGAAGTGGCATACACGCCTGGTCTGCTGACCTTCACGGCCGTGGCAAAGGCCGGCGGGGTTCCATCCATCCAGATCGCTGCGGCCGCGTTGGCGGAACGCGACCTGCGGGTCGCCAAAGCCGAGTTGGCCGGATTTCTCATCCGCCGCGCAGCGCTCGACGCGGCGCAGTCCGGCGAACCGCATATCGCCATACCTGCCGAGTTGGGACCCAATTCCCAATCTCCGCTTATTGCAGAACTGCTGGCCCGCCAAACAGCCGTTCTGGAAGGCGAACGGACCCGCATACAGCGCCTGCGGGAAATGATGCAGAGAGAGCGGCGGCACCTGCAAACCGAAATCGCCGCACTCACGAAAGAGCAAACGATCATTGCAGCCCAGGCAAAGACGATCCACACCGAACTACAAAAGATTTTGGAGGCGTCAAAGAGGGGGCTGATCACCAGCCGGCGCGTGCTCGACTTCAAGCAGTTCAAAACGAGCAACGACCAAGCCCGCTTCCGGATAACAGCCGCCATGTCCCGCGCCCGCCAGCAGCAAATCGATCTGGAAAAGCGCCAGCGGCACGAGGAGGAAGTGCTAAGGCAGGAACGGCTGCGCCAGCGGTTAGCTGTGGAATCCGACATTGAACGCGCGCGCGCGCGTATTAGCGGTGCCCGAACCGCGCTGGCCCTGCGGTCGCAAGCTGCAGCAACCGATCCGAAGGCCAGCCGCCCTGAACTAACCTTCACTATCGTTCGAACAACGGCACAAGGCCAGAACGTACTGAATGCCAACACCTCTACGACGCTTGTTCCGGGCGACGTTCTGGAGGTACGCCTGGTTCCGGCCACGACGCGTCCGGCTACCGTACCGAAGGACTAGGCCGAGGCGTCGGCGAACGCGCAGACCCCAATTCCCTCCATGGCTTCAATGAAACCACGATCAACCGAACCAACCCACACGTGCTCATCGCATCATCCGACGTCGATGCAGCAGCAGCGTTGCTATAGCGCTCGGAGCGTGCTCCTGCGTGTCGAAGCCACGGCAACTTCTGCAACTTCAAATTTCTGTGGACGCCCAAGCTCGAAATAATTCTTAGGATGTCAGAGCGCTTAGACAATTAAGGTCAAAGAGGATTTTGCCACGGCGATCCTCTTGACTAGGCCTTCGGTGCTTCGAAGACTATCTTGTTTTGCCTCTTTTGTTGCCGCACGCATGTTACCAGCCAATAGCAATGCCGGGTCGGTAAAATGGATCATTTCCGGAATTACTCATTGCTGCAGACATCGCGCCGCCCAACAACACTTTTAGTCAGGCAACTAGGATCTGTTGATCCTTGAGCACCTAACTGCCGAATGGCAAATGGAACCGTGAAAGTGGAAGCGCAATGTTCGAGCACGTGGTTACGAATGACGATCGTTCGATGTTGGAAGCTCTGTCAAATTGTCAATTAAGTTGGCTCGGCACACCGTTGTTGGTATTTGGATTTGTCGTTCAGATTTTTGTGACCGAACCCGCCTTCGCACATGAGAAACGTGACGCCCTACGTATCGATGTGCCAAGCCAGCCCCGACTAGCCGACACCACCAGGCCTGTCCTGTTTACCTGCTCCGGGTTGGCCGATTGTCAGAAGCAGGCTGCAGACTTTTGCACTGGCTTCAACTATCCAAATGGGAAAGTACTGTTCCGTGATCTCCCGCCGCATCCACGTCCGTTCCCGATATATAGTGTTATATGTTTCGATTGATTTGGTCCGAGCACAATTGTCTATCTCCACGATCCCAAGACCAATCCGGTTTCAGAGCCAACTTTGTTTGCGACCAACGGTAGATCTTCGAGCCAATCTGCCAAATGTCAGCAATCGTCGACAGTGCTACGTTTGTGCGTGTCACTATCCTCGAGTATGAGAATGCACAGTGCTGATCCTTTTGATTTGAACTCGAAGTCAGTAATTCAGGTCGGCTTCTGACATAACTTCCGATCTGCAATCCCGCCCCTTTTTGAGCAACCATTTTTCAAGCAAGACATCGGCCGGCGCTGCCCTGAGGTCATCCCGACTGGAACAAGAATGCTACAGCCGATCACAACGTTCGGAGGTCCCTTGGTTCGTTCGACTGGCATTTCCTACGACTAAAGAAGCCACCAACTATGCTTTATTGAAGTTCTGCGGTGGCGTTAGACATGCTTTCTTCGGATCAGTCAGTTGCTCGGGACAATTCAAGAGCCGACGCCTCCGCACAGGGCAGCGTTATGCCGAATTGACAAGCACGCGGCATCAAGGGAGGGCAAGTCTTGTCTGACCGCAGATCTTTCACACCAAATGAATTCAACAGGCGGAGCCAGTGAAAGAATCGATTCATTTGCGGGACGCCTGGCGAAAACGACGCATGGGGTATGATTCGAAACGATCGCATTTTTGCTTCACGGGGATCAAAACCGTCGACGCCGGCGACGGCGATGGCTGGGTGCTTGTCGTAATTTTTCATGAGAGGCGAGTATAGTGAAAATTCTAC
>JBPCWB010000431.1:0-8353 GCA_051009955.1 Hyphomicrobiaceae bacterium
ATCCGACACACGCACGGATCGTTCGACCGGGTGTCAGCCCGATGGCGATGGTCCGGCGCCGCGCGCGTTGGTCTCACGCCGCACTGCCCTTCGTATACTCGGCGGTAGCGCAGCAGTCGCGGCCGCGACGCAATCCAGCACAGCCCAGGCCCAATGGTGGCAGAATGTCTTCCGCGATCAGAAGCGTGCAGCGTCTTCGCGCTCACCGCGGCAATCGAAGCCACCCGACAATCTGCGCCAGGGCCATGTGCCACTCCACCGTGACGAAACGATCGAACGGTTGGATCGTGCCATCGCCTACTATCGCAAGGTCGTCGACAAAGGCGGATGGCCGAAGACCAAGCGCCTGCGGCTCATTCGACCCGGCGATGATCATGAAGCGATCCCGGCCATTCGCCGGCAATTGGTCATCATGGGCGATATTCCCAATAAGGGTGCGCAGTATTACAGCGGAAGTTTTCACTTCGACGAGTGGCTCGTCTATGGTGTCAAGCGTTTTCAGAAACGGCATGGACTGCGCGTTTCCGGTCGCCTGGACCGGCCGACGCGGGCTCAACTGTCGGTCACGGCCGATGCACGCTTGAGTCAGCTCATGCTCAACCGGCGTCGAATCGCGGCGCTGATGGAAGCGGCAAGTGCTGATCGCTATGTCCTGGTCAATGTCCCGGGCTTTCAGCTCGAGGCAGTTGATCGTTTTGAGGTGCACCAGCGCCACCGCGTAATTGTTGGCAAACCCGACCGGCAAACGCCTGAGATCTCTGCGACGATCAAGGGGCTCAATTTTTTCCCGTACTGGCGTGTTCCCGACAGCGTGGCCAATCTGGACTTGATCCCTCGTCTGGTGCGCGAACCGGACTATTTGCAGAAGGAGCGCATTAGGGTCTCGAAGGGCTACTACGACGGCCCAGAGCTGAACACCAACAGTATCGATTGGCGCACGGCAGACGCCAAGCAGATCAAATTCCGTCAGGACCCAGGACCCTGGAACGCGCTCGGACTGGTGCGTATCAACATGCCGAACAAAGAAATCGTTTACATGCACGACACGCCGATGAAGCCGCTGTTCAAACAGCGTCATCGCGCCTTCAGTGCGGGCTGCGTTCGGGTTGAAAATGTCTTCGACTTGGTCAGCTGGATTTCCAAGCATGAGCCTGGTCTCAACTCGCCTGGCGCCATAAACAGTATTCTCGACCAAGGCAACCTGGCCGAACTGAGGGACAAGCGGCCGAAAGAGTATGATGTCCAGCTAACGCGGCCGATTCCAGTTCAATTCACTTATGTGACTGCCTGGGTCGAGGACAACGGCATCATTGAGTTTCGTCCCGACATCTACGGACGCGACGGTGCCTCCGAACTTGTGGGCGACTCCGATCCGGACGCGCCGAAACCACCGGTGATGCTGTCGCCTTAGAGCCCGTTCGACCGCGCACCGGTCGCTTTGGATGATCGTTCGATTGCCGCAACGTGACTTGCGTCATCTGCCCTTGCGGATTTGGATCACACGCGCCAGCAATTTTTCGACGCTCGGTAGAATGCGCCGAACGATCTCCTTGACGCCTTCGGCGTTGGGGTGCAGCGCGTCCGGAAGCTTTAGTTCTGGCCGCAAGATTACACCCTCGAGGAAAAATGGGTACAGCAGCGCGTCGTAGGTCTTCGCAAGATCGGCAAAGATTCGATTGAACTCGATCTCGTATTCCGCGCCCCAGTTGGCCGGCGCTCGCATGCCGGCGACAAGGACCGGAATCTTGCGTTGCATGAGCTTGTCGAGGATCGCAGCTAGGTTTTTGCGAGCGATTTGCGGAGAAACGCCGCGCAGCGCGTCATTGGCGCCAAGTTCCAAAATGACGGCATCTGCATCAGCAGGAATGGCCCAGTCGAAACGAGCGAGGCCGCCACTGGTTGTATCTCCCGACACACCCGCGTTCGTTACCCGCAACGCGCCATACTTGTCCTTTAATGCCGTCGCGAGCTGATTGGGAAATGCAAAACTGGGTGCGAGGCCAAAGCCGGCGGTCAGACTGTCACCGAATGCCACGAGATGAATGGGCTTGTCATTGGTCGCGACGGCGCGAAACGGCGCCAGTACCATCACCGCCAACACTGCCGCAATTATGAGGCCGCGTCCTATGGTCCATCCCTCCTGTGCACGCGTTATCATTCAAGGCACCTCGGCGGAAGTATCGTCTCGCAACTGTTGCACGGCACACTATATTGCGAACAATGGCCTGGATACGGCTCGGTCAGAGTGATCAGATTGAGAGAGGACACGGGAGATGGCAATAGGCGAGTCTGTGAGCACGCCGCAGCCGGTCGTCCAATTGGAAGATGTCGAGCTGACACTGGCCAGCCGCGCTGGGCCAGTCGACATCCTGCGAGGCGTATCGCTGACCATCGCCGGCGGGCGATCGATCGCTGTGGTCGGTCCATCGGGGTCAGGGAAGACATCGCTGCTGATGATCATTGCCGGTCTGGAGCGCGCGACGCGCGGCAGCGTGCAGATTGTCGGTGCAGACTTTACCAGCCGAACCGAAGACCAGTTGGCCGATATCCGCGGACGCAATGTCGGGATCGTCTTTCAGTCTTTTCACCTCATCCCGACGATGACCGCGTTCGAAAACGTCGCTTTACCGCTTGAACTGACCGGTCGAACCGATGCCCCCGCCAGGGCACATGAACTCCTGTCCGAGGTCGGCCTCGGCAGCCGCCTCGACCACTATCCGGCACAACTCTCAGGCGGTGAACAGCAGCGGGTCGCTCTTGCCCGCGCCTTGGCGCCGGAGCCGAAACTGATCCTGGCCGACGAACCCACCGGCAATCTTGATGTCAGCACCGGAACGCACGTCATCGATCTGCTGTTCCGGCTGCAGCGCAAGGCCGAGGCGACACTGGTTCTCGTGACCCATGACGAAGGCCTTGCGGCTCGATGCGACCAGGTGGTGCGCATGGCCGACGGCAAGATCTCCGAGCAGCAGGACATTGGTGCCGCCGCATGAGCATGAGCGACGCACAGCGGTTGTCTTCCACCATCGCGACGGCAAGGCGCTGGCGCCTGCCGCGGGTCGTCCAGTTCGCCTTGCGCGAATTGCGTTCCGGTTTGAGCGGATTTGGCATCTTCATCGCGTGCATCGCGCTGGGCGTCGCCGTTGTCACCGGTGTCGGTGCGCTGACGGACGCGCTATTGAGCGGGTTCGAACAGCAGGGCCGCATGCTTCTCGGTGGCGATGTTACACTGCGGCGCGTGCATCGGCGTGCTACCAGCCAGGAGCGCATTGCGTTGGCCCAACTCGGCCGTACGGCCGAAACGGCAACGATGCGCTCAATGGCACGATTGCCTGACGGCAGTGATCAGGCGCTCATTGAAATCAAAGCCGTTGACCAGTCCTATCCGTTGCTCGGCAAGTTAGCGGTTGATCAGGCATCAGGCGCCCGTCAGGCCATCCATGGCAGCGGTGGCGCTGTCGTTGCTCAGAGCTTGCTGGATCGGCTTGGTCTCAATGTTGGCGATCGCATGAAAATCGGCAGCAAATCGCTCCCGATTTCCGGCGTCTTGACCAACGAGCCCGACAGGATCAGTGCCCGGCTGGCATTTGGCCCGCGCGTCATGGTCTCACATCAGACCCTTGCCTCAACCGGTCTTGTGCGGCCAGGCACCCTGATCAATTGGCGCTATGCCATCTTGGCGCCCGATGGAGAGACATCACCGAAGGGCGCAGTCGAACGTATCCGCGCAGCTATCGCGAAAGATCTGCCAGAGGCGGGCTTCATTGTGCGCGACCGCCACAACCCTTCACCCTCGATAACGCGATTGCTCAACCGCCTGCGACAATTCCTGACGCTGCTCGGTCTGGCGGCACTGCTGATCGGTGGCGTCGGCGTTGCAAACGCCGTGCAGACGTTCGTTGATCGCCGCCGCAAGACCATCGCGACTTACAAAAGCATCGGTGCGACGAACGGAACTGTGCTGGGGATCTATCTCGTGCAGATCATGACGATCGCAGTCGCAGGAACGGCGATCGGATTGCTCGTCGGTAGCGCCGTGCCGGCCGCGTTGAGTCTCACCTATGGATCGGAACTGCCCGTCGCCCTAGGCGCCTCCTTTACCTGGATCAATGTGGCCATGGGCTTTGCCTACGGCATTCTGGTCGCCCTCTTGTTCGTACTGTGGCCACTCGGTCAGGCCGAACGTATCCGTCCCGCCGCTCTGTTTCGCGACGAAGTCACAAGCCAGCAGACCCTCCCTAGCATGCGAATTCTGCTCCTGACCGGCTTGGCCGCGACAACCCTGGTCGGCTTTGCCGTTCTTACCACGGGAGCTCCGCGGTTGGCATTTGGCTTCCTGTCTGGCGTCTTCGCGATTCTCATCCTGTTCTGGGCGATCGGCACTGGTGTGACATGGATGGCCCGCAAGCTCCCGCGCCCGCGCCGCTCTGAGGTTGCCTTGGCGATGACCGGGTTGGCCTCGCCCGGCGGCTTGACGCGTTCGGTCGTCCTGTCGCTCGGTGCCGGCCTGTCACTGTTGGTTGCCGTCGCCCTCGTCGATGCGTCGTTGATCAGCGAACTGCGCGGCCGCATGCCTGAAAACAGTCCGGACTATTTCGCTATAGATATTGCCAAACAGGACGGACCGGCGTTCGAATCTGAAATTCGCAAGGTTGCACCAACCGCGACAATCGAAACCGCGCCGATGCTGCGTGGCCGGATCGTAAGATTGAACGGCGTCCCGGCTGCAAAGGCAAAAGTCGATCGCAACGCTCAGTGGGTTCTCAATGGCGACCGTGGGTTGACCTACGCCGAAGAGTTGCCGAAGGGGTCGAAACTTGTTTCCGGGAAATGGTGGCCGAAAGACTATGGCGGCGAGCCGCAAGTCTCGTTCGTTGCGGACCTTGCTAAAGAGATGAACCTTGCTGTGGGCGATACCATTGCGGTAAATATTCTCGGCCGCAACATCACAGCCCGTATCTCTAGCCTGCGTGAGATCGAGTGGGAGAGCCTCTCAATCAATTTCGTCATGGTCTTCTCCCCCAACACGCTGAAGGCCGCCCCCCACAATCTCCTGGCCACCGTGCGCTTTCCCCCTGAGACCAGTGATCTCACAGAGGCGCAAGTGGCGCGCGCCATCGCGAACAAGCTGCCGAACATCTCGATGGTTCGCGTCAGGGACGCCATCGCAGCCTTCGCCGAGGTCTTTGGGAAGGTCATGGTGGCCGTGCGCGTCGCAGCCGGGATCACCCTGTTGGCAGGCGCATTCGTGCTTGCAGGCGCACTCGCCACGGCCCAGCGCCGCAGGGTCCTGCAGGCCGTAATCCTGAAATGCATCGGAGCGACGAGGCGCAAGCTGCTACTCTCACATTTCATCGAATATGGACTGCTCGCCTTTCTAACGGCTAGCGTCGCGCTCGTAGTGGGCTCACTCTCGGCCTGGTTGGTCATGACCCAGATCCTGGATGGGCCATTCGTTTTTGCGTGGCATACCGTGTCTGGCGTTCTTGGCCTTTCGGTGGCGTTAATCCTGGCCTTCGGTGCGTTCGGAACGGCACGCGTGTTGGCCGCCAAGCCCGTCCCCGTGTTACGCGGACTTTAGAATGTCGTCCCATCCTTGCGCGTGAACTGTATCTTGCCGTCGGCGCCAAATTTTCCATGTAAATCGACGTCCGGATACGTGACGACATCATTGGCCGTACGGTCACCGATGACCAGGAAATATGCATCGCGGTTCGTTTTGTTGATGAACCTGTGAGCGTCACCGGTGCCCGCGGGAAATCCGATGTAGGTTCCGGCAGACACCTTCTCCTGCCCTGCATCGGTCTCCAGAACACACTCACCCTCCATCACGTAGACGAACTCATCCTGCCTGGAATGTGCGTGGCGACAGGAGGACTGACCGCCGGGGGCAAGACGAACAATATTGACGCCAAAGTTCTTCATGCCACCAAAGTCACCAACTCGACGGATAAAGCGATCCTTGGTGACGGGCTGAAACTCTTCGGGATAACTGCTGCCCGTTACTTCTTGCACATCTTCCGGTCTTAAGACCTTCGATCCGTCGCCCGCCATACTGGTGCCCTCCTCCGATTGGTCTGGCTTCGACAACAGCTATAGCGTAGTTAGCACCTGCGTGACATCCGGAGCGACTCACCCAGTCGCAGGTCGGTGGCCAATCTTGGCAGTCAGTGCGCTCTGAGCGAACGCGATTGCGGGTTTCGTCGACGGACGTCATGGTAGTGCTTGGAGGGCACCGGTGCCGCATGACTACTTTCGCTGAAGCGACCAAGGAAACGGATGATGTCGCGCGGCTCGTACGCGGTGCGTTTCGATGATCGACGTTAGCCGGCTGCTGCGACGGGCCCGCATCGCATTTACCCGCCTTTCGCAGCCGGTGCGTGCAACGATATTTATGCTCCTCGCCATGTCACTGTTCACGTCGATGGGCATTTTCATTCGTCTGTCCGCCGCCGAGATGCACACGCTTCAAGTCGTCTTCTTCCGCAATTTCTTTGCCCTCATTTTGCTTTCACCACTGTTGATGCGCAGTGGTCTTGGATTGCTTAAGAGCAGGAACATGGGCCTCTATTGGCTGCGCTCGGCGATCAATATCGTTGGAATGACTGCAGGCTTTACGGCAATCACATTGATCCCTCTGGCGGAAGCAACGGCGCTCGGCTTCACGGCGCCGCTGTTTACGACGATAGGTGCTGTGATCGTCCTCGGCGAGATCATTCGCATGCGGCGCATGGTTGCCATTGCGGTCGGATTCGCAGGCGTCCTGATTGTCGTCGGTCCAAATCTTGGCGGGCTGTCTCTTGGTGCAACGCTGGCATTGACCAATGCCGTTCTGCTGGCGGCGACAGCTCTGATCGTCAAGCGCCTCACAGGAACGGAGCCGGTCGAAGCGATTATCATCTGGATGGTGCTGCTGCAGACGCCGATGGCGCTGGTCCCCGCCCTGTTCGTGTGGACCTGGCCGGATGCCGAAACATTGTTCTGGTTGGTTTGCCTGGCCGGAGCCGGAGCCGTTGGACACTTCTTTTGGACCCGCGCCTGTAGCCTTGCCGACATGACACAACTGCAACCGCTCGAATTCGTCAAATTGCCGCTGACTGCGTTGGCTGGATTTCTGATTTTCTTCGAGAACCCGGCAATTGCCGTTTGGGTCGGCGGTACGGTGATCTTCTTGTCGACCGCATACATCACGCATCGCGAGGCTCAGATCGCACACGCTGAGAGATCGCGAAAAAGAGATATGACTGGCACGACTACAAAGAATTGATCGACGATCCGGGCTGCGCGTGCCATCGCCTTCGGCCAGCGCAAAACTTTTGTTCGAGAACTTGACAATCGCGCACGGCAATCATCTCAAGCACTTAGATTGGGCAACCCTAATCCCATGGATTGAGCATATGAGTGACAAATTGACATTCAGGGGAACAAACGCGTTCTGATTATCGCTAGACATATCATCAGGGCGCCGGCTTACCCCGCTTTTCCGTCGCCCCGTAGACGAGCGCGGCGCCCGAACTACCGCGCTCGTCATTCTCTATCGGGCTTTATCGGGACCAAACGGTTCCCTCGTTTCGGCGTCTGGAGAGCGGTTTTCGCTTCTCGGGGGCTGTTGCCCCCTTAGCCTTTCACGGCGCTATCATTTGCTTTCGCCGCCATCGTCATATCCGCCGCCATCGCTGCCACCGTCGCTGCCGCCATCGTCGCGCTGGCCATCATCGCCAGCATCGGTTCTCCGACCATTGCCGTCGCTGCGTTCGGGCGCCAGGAACGGGTCACGATTGGACCACGAGTCAGGGACCAGGGGAGTAAATCCGGTGGGGGATGCACAACCGCTTCCGCCCGCTTTCAGGCCGGGGTTCAATCGCGAGTCTCTATGCAGAAACGGAAATGCATGGGAAATCGGAAAGCCGAGCCTGCGGTTCGAAATGCGCCCACGCGGACGTGCCAGACGGCCATCAGGCCCGATGACAACCCAATCGCATCGGTTGCGTAACACCCGGCAATTCCGACGTCCGAGACAAACGCGGAGCTCCCCTTGGAGTAAGATCACCGCCGTGAGTCGGCCTAATGTAAAAGCATCAAAAATCGTACCGCGCACACCAATGGTTGCTGCCGCGGCGTTGATGCGATAGACGCGCTTTCGACTGAAGCCGGTTGCGAAGCGCATCGCGCCCTGCACCAGGCGCAACCCGACCGCGCGCGCTGTACGTCGGCTACGCCCAAGCACAACATTGTCGAGCCGTAGTTGGGCGCCGGGGCCGAGGGCGATCTTGGTGTTGTCGCCGAGGACGAACTGGCCGGTCGACTTCGGTCCGGCAACCAACCGTTCTCTATAGTGGACGGCATTGCCTTC
>JBPCWB010000432.1:0-3627 GCA_051009955.1 Hyphomicrobiaceae bacterium
TTGAAAGCAAGCTGAAAGACTCGGCCTTTGTCGACAAAATGGTTCGGTTTGTGCGCGCCTCTATGAAGGGCTGGAAATTTGCCGAAGCTAATCCGGATGAGGCTGCCGACATCGTCCTGGAGAACGACACAACCGGTGCGCAAACGGAAAAGCACCAAAAACGCATGATGGGCGAGATTGCCAAACTCACCGCCGGTTCGAACGGTGCTCTGGTCGAAGCGGATTACAAGCGTACCGTCAAAACGTTGCTGTCTTCGGGATCTGATCCCGTGATCACAAAGGAACCCACGGGTGCCTGGACATCGATGATCACGGACAAAGCGCTTAAGTAGCAGCGTTCGCAAACGGACTGCGAAGAACCAAGGGGGCCGGGCGGTGCATGCAACCGTCCGGCAAGCTCGCGGATCGGTCCTGCGCGCAGTGCCGTGAGGCACAAAAGACAAAGAGCGTATCCGGCGCATCCTCATGGTGTATTGCGGTCCGATAGACGTGTCGCGCCCCCATTCTTTGATGGTATTTGGCCGACTGGGCCATTGAACCAGGAACAGGATGTCGGATCGTCATGGCACAATTTCTCTCATCCGTAACCGTCGTCGTTTCTGACTACGACGAAGCGATCGCGTTCTATGTCGGCGTGCTGGGGTTTGAGTTGTGTGAGGACACTCGGGTCTCTGAGCAGAAGCGCTGGGTCACCGTGGCGCCCCCGGGCCTTGGGATGCGGGGCTGCCGATTGCTGCTGGCGCGGGCGGCCAGCCCGGAACAACAGGCCGTCGTAGGACAACAGGCCGGAGGGCGTGTCTTCCTGTTCCTGGCGACCGACAATTTTGACCGCGATTATGCGGCAATGACGGCCGCGGGCGTCCAATTCAGTGAAGCGCCGCGGAACGAACCGTATGGCCGGGTCGCGGTCTTCGTCGATCCGTTCGGCAACCGGTGGGACCTCATTGAAGCGGACATTGATGTCTAAAGAGCTTGGCGTCGGGGCAACTCACAATGAGAATTATGGTGACAGGCAGTTCGGGGCATCTTGGAGAAGCACTCGTCAGAGTGCTGCGGGCTCAAGGCGCCGATGTCGTCTCACTGGATCACAAGCCTGGCGCTTTTACAGACCATGTTGGATCGATCACACGCCGCTCCTTTGTCGATGCGCACGTACGTGGCGCGACGGCGGTTATTCATGCCGCAACGCTGCACAAGCCGCATGTGGCGACGCATGCGTGTCAGGATTTTGTGGACGCCAATATCACTGGAACACTCAATCTTCTCGAAGCGTCTCGACGAGAGCGTGTTGCGTCATTCGTCTTTACGAGCACGACGAGTGCATTCGGCGATGCGCTGAGTCCCAAACCGAGTGCCCCGGCCGCCTGGATTACGGAAGACGTCGTCCCGATATCGAAGAACATCTACGGCGTGTCCAAGCTGGCTGCTGAAGATCTGTGCTGGCTTTTTCATCGCAAGGATGGCTTGCCCTGCATCATTCTAAGAACGTCCCGGTTTTTTCCGGAGGATCAAGACAGCTCCGTTATGCGCGCCGCGTTCAGCACCGAGAATGCGCAGGCGATCGAGTTCCTGCATCGCCGGGTCGATATCGAGGATGTCGTCACGGCTCACCTATTGGCGGTGCAGAAGGCGCCCGAATTGGGATTCGGCCGCTACATCATCAGTGCCACAACGCCATTCGGCAAAGACGATTTGGTTACGCTTCGTGCCGATGCGGCGTCTGTCGTGCGCCGATATTTCGACTTCGACGCTATCTTCGCACGCAAGGGGTGGTCCATGTACCCGTCCATTGACCGCGTCTACGTCAATCATGCAGCGCAAGAGGCGCTGGGCTGGAGACCAATCCACGACTTTGCGCACGTCTTGGACCGTGTGGCTTCGGGGGGCTCACCGCTCAGTTCTCTTGCCATGGAGGTTGGTGTCAAGGGCTATCACGAAGAGAGCTTTGGATCCCAGCCTTATCCGATGGATTGAGAGAGTGGCCCGGTCGGTTCTCACCACGGCCGTACATAGCGGTTGTTACTTGGTGCCATACATGCGGTCACCGGCATCGCCGAGTCCGGGCACGATATACCCGTGATCGTTCAGATGACTGTCCACCGCCGCCGTAAATATCCGAACATCCGGGTGCGCCTTTTGCAGAGTCTCGATGCCTTCCGGCGCGGCCAGCAGGCACAGAAATCGAATATCCTTGGCATCGGCCTGCTTCAGCCGGCTGATCGCAGCGACGGCGGAGTTGCCGGTCGCCAGCATCGGGTCAACGATGATCACCGGACGGTGCTCAATATCGTCGGGTAATTTTAAGTAATACTCTACAGCTGTCAGCGTCGTCGGGTCGCGATAAAGACCGACATGACCGACACGGGCCGACGGCACCAGGTTCAACATGCCGTCCAGCAAGCCGTTGCCGGCACGAAGTATGGAAACAAACGTCAGCTTTTTGCCCGCCAGGATCGGCGCATCGATCGTCGCCAGCGGGGTCTCGATTTCGCGCGTCGTGATCGGTAAGTCCCGAGTGACCTCGTAAGCGAGCAAGACCGCGATTTCATGCAGAAGCTGACGGAAGACCGCTGACGGTGTAGTTCGGTCGCGCATCAGCGTGAGCTTGTGCAGGATCAAGGGGTGATCGATGACGGTCAACGTGTCGGACATCAGTGGCTCCTGGCAGAGATTGAAATCAAAAGACCGAGCCATCGGATATGATGGCAATGGGTGGTGCACCGCCGGGGCGGAGTGCGCCCGCAAGCCGGCGACCGGCGGCCCACGTCCCCCCCTCGAGGATGCTTGCGAGTGGCAATTCGTCGGCGTTCTTTCCAAGGCATTCGCGCACCAAGATAGCAACTTCGTCAAGCAGGCACACGGTCAATGCACGCCATTCCACGACAAGTTCGCTGTCGGGCGCGTGCGGTCGATCGGCAGTAGTCGGATCGCGCAGCTGAAGCACGCCGGTATCCACGAACAGTCCGCCATTGCGGTATTCGGCGAGGCCGGTGAGTGCTTCGCTGTGTGTGACGTGCAATCCGAATTCTTCAAGCGGCTCGAACAGCGAATAAGCGAGCCACTGGGAGAGCTTGTGAAATGGCACCAGCCCGCTCGCGGCATCGTCGCGCAGGGCTCGTGCATGGCGCCAGCTATCGCCGAGGCTGCGCCCGGCCAGTGACTCGCGTCCAGGCCAAATCGGACCGAAGGCATCGAGAAGCGTGACAAGAATAGTTCGCGCCGATAACTCTCCGTCGCGGGCCATTCTTGCCCAGTAGTCCGCAAGGTTGCCAAGCCTGGGGGATGTCTCGCCGAAGATGTCGGCGCGATCGGCGACGACCTGCCCGAGACGCGTCAGCAACGCGGCCCGGCCGGCGAGACCGTCCAACGGATTCGAATCGGAAACCTGAAAGGCGGTGGCCAAACGTGCCGGGGTGAATGCCTGCAGGCCGGCCGCATCAGCGCGACGAGGTTGGAGCGGATCGGAGGAGAAACCGCCCGCCATAAAAAGATCAAGGCTGGCAATCGCCAGGCCTTCGGAGCGCGCGAGTTCTTGGCCGGAATTCGCGATGCGGTAGCGCCATGTGGAACCGGCGCCGGCGTCAAGAAGGACGGACGTCACGGCGAGTTCGATACGTAGGCGAAGAC
>JBPCWB010000433.1:0-6786 GCA_051009955.1 Hyphomicrobiaceae bacterium
GATACAGCGCAGCCAACCGGACCTTGGGACGTCTTTGTCGACCTGTCTCGTGAAGGGCTTAACCCTGACGGTGCCGTCATCGACGCCGAGGGCTATCTTTGGAACGCGCAGTGGGGCGCCGGCCGGGTCGCGCGTTACGCACCCGATGGTCGCTTCGATCGCGCCATTGATTTTCCAACCGCGCAGGTCACCTGCCCGGCCTTCGGCGGCCCGGATCGAAAGACGTTGTTCGTGACCAGCGCCTGGGAGCACATGTCGCCGGAGACGAGGGCGCTGGACCCATTGGCCGGGGCAATTTTTTCGGTGGAACTCGACATCGCAGGGCTACCCGAGCGACGCGTCGAACCATGGTGGAACAGGGATCAAACGAATCCATAGGCATTGGCCGGAAAACAGTGATCGATACGGCCGACCGAGAGACAGTCATTTCCGCGCCGGCGGATACCAATAGCGGGCCGCCTTGGCGCCGCGTGTTATGTTGACGAAATTGTTCGCAAAGACGCGGTAGGCGGCACTCCAGGCACCGTCCGGCCATCGCACGCGAACTTCGGCGCGTTCAGCCGTACCGATGCCGACATGCTCAAATCCAACGCGACCGGAGGCATGGCCGCCACCGATCATCACCCTGCGCGTCCGTGTGATGTTTCCGGTTTTGACCACAATCGTGGCGCCCACCGCATCGCGGTTGGTCGGCGTCTGGCGCACCTCGATCTGCAGCCAGTTGCCCATCGGACGGACGCCGAACGACGCCCTGCCTCCACGGTTGCGGAATAAACTGACGGGCGCCTCCCGGTTGACGACAACCAGATCGAGCATGCCGTCCATATTGAGGTCGACAACAGCCGCACCGCGCCCACGCCGATCGAGAGCGAGCCCGGCCGTGCCGCCCACTTCGACAAAGCGGCCATTGGCTTGTCCAAGCAGGAGATTGTCGGGGTCGAAGGCGGCAAAGTCCGGCATCTTCTCGACGTTGCCCTTGGCGATGAACAGGTCGAGCCGCCCATCGTTGTTCATGTCGGCAAATTCGATATGCCAACCAGTCGACGGTTTGACGCTGCCGCCTGCATAGGGACGATGCGCCGTTGCCCCTTTTGCAAACGCGACGTCGCGATAAACCGGACGGTTCTCACCGGCATCCTCATCCAACTGCTGAAGCTTGGTGTCACCCATCGACGTCAGGGCATACTCCGGAATGCCGTCGCTATTGAGATCAGCCTCGGCAATTCCCATGCCCCAGATCTGCACTGACCGCCAGCCATCGGATTTGCGGTACGGGCGGGCGGGCCGGCCCGGCGGAACGCGCCAGAGCTGCTCTTCGCCACCGCGATAGTACTGTCGATCATTGGTTATCCTGAGCGCCGGATCACCGCTACGGTTCCAGTCCGTGAACAACAGGGAAAGGGTACAAAACCCGGGCTCCAGGGGCTGACTGTCGCGATATTCAACCCCACCGCCAGTTGCTTTCGGGCGCAGCAGGATGTTGTCGTGGCAGGTGCCCCATGGCGAACCCGGCGCTGTGCGGTCGACATAGTTACCGAATGCCAGCGTCGGATGGGCCTGGCCACGCTCAAATGTGGCGGCAAACGCCGTCGTCCAAGCCCGCCCGCCTGCAATCGAGAATTCCCGGTTGGCCGGTTCGAAGACGCAATCCGGGCGCCCGCGCAGCACGGCATTCTCACCAACACGCAACAGGATGAGTTCGCGCCAACCATCATTATCAATGTCAATCGGGTAAAGGCCGATGACCTTGTCGCGAAATCGTTCAGGCAAGGCGTCGGCGCGCCGTTCAAAACGCAACGGACCTCCGGTTGCGGACCTGTTGACATACAGACCGGCGCCGTTGGCGCCACCGGCGAAGACCAGATCCGGCCGCCGGTCGCCATCGCAATCGAATGCGGCAACGCCGCCGCCAACAAAATACTCCCACGGCCCGCCGTAGCGGTGACGAATACCGGCAACCTCAGCAACCTCTGCAAAGACCGGGATATCGGACGTCACCTGGGCGCTCGGCGCTTCCGCCCTGCTTGGCGCAAAGTGACCCATCACAGCAACAGCGAACAGCAGCCAACCTGAGACGCGTGTCATGGGACGATCACCATTGATCTCAGGAACGCAATCACGCTGCGCCGCGACCTGTCATCGAGGGCGATATAGGCGTCGCGACTGGCGCGGGCCTCGCCACCATGGGCGCGGATCACACCATCGAGTGTCGTAAAGTCGCCGCGATGACCGTAGGGGGCCGTCGATCCGACACCCCACAACTCCGCCGTCATGAAGATATTGCGGCCGACGAAGCGTTGCGACAGCAATTCGTTGCCCAAGCCGTCGACCTGACGATCGGTCATGACATGCCGTTTGAGATCTCCGAACAAGGGCACCAAAATGTCACCATTCGCGGTCCGTTCCAGGCGCTTCATCCAGGCGAATTCCACAAGATCAAATTCGGTGACGGCTGGCACGTCGCCGGCCCGCAGTGTACCGGCCGCATCGACCGGGCCTGGATCTCGAAAGATCGATGAGGACAAGGGCAACGCACGCACGTGACAGGCCGAACAGCCTGCGGCATCGAATTCGGCGCCGCCCTTGCGAATGGCATCGGCCAGGCGCTGTACATTGGGTATCATCATCTGCGGGACCGGTCGCGTTGCTTGCCAGGCCACCAAGGCCGAGACGTCGCCAGCACTGATCTCGTTGTCGACGCCGTCACCGTCAAAATCGGCCTCGTCTGTCCAGCGCGGTCCGAAGCGCTCGGCAGCCTGCATGCCGTGGTGATGGTTCAACGCGTTGATGGTGAATTGCCGCAGCGATGCAATGACTCCCTTTTGACTGAAGGGCCTCACGACGAGGTCGGTATCAACGCCCTGAATACCGGACAGATCCACCAGGCCATCAGGCTGCGCGACGATGCGCCCGAACTTGATACCTTTTGTTTCCAGGCCGCGCTCGGCGGGCTGACCGGTAGCACGCGCCGCCGCGAGAGCTGACGTGCGAATGCGTTGCAGATCGGAGGTCATTTCGCGTGCCAGCAACTCGATCAGACCAGCCCCGAACACATGGTTGGTGTTGCGCTCATTCGAGAACTGCGGATCGGTCGTGTCGAAGTCCGGGTTCGTGAAACCCTCGGATACAAACGCATTGACCGTGAAGTCGCCGGCTCCGCCGGCAATCGGATCATTGTGGCAACTGGCGCAGCTCCCCGCATCGAGGCCTGCAAGGCGCTGAAAGACGGCAGGCGCGGGACGCTTACGTTTGGTTGGCAATATTGCCTGCGTTGCAAGCGGCCGTCCGGCGCCATCGAACTTCGTGAACTTGGCTCGGAACAGGCGATCTCCCTGCGCGATCAGGTGTTCAAGTTCGCGACCAACCAGGCGGCCCTGAATCCGGCGTTGATCGAGATGGGCCAAGATTGCTCGCTCACCGCCAGCAATGACCGCGGCAATGGCACGTTCTGCATGAGCCTTTGGCGCTACCGTCGATTGTGCATACGCCGTCGAGGCGAAAGCACAAACCAGTGTCGTCATGACAACGGTTACGGCGGAGCTCCGGGCCTGGCGATTAGTAAACAGCATCCACGAACTCATGATCTAACGCCTTTAGAGCCTGGACAACGCCGCCGCGCTGGACAAGCGTCTCGCCATCCAGAATGTAGTCAATCTTAAGCTGGTCCGCGACGTCGCCCTGTCCCTCATCAACGGTGAGCACCGCTTTGCTTTTGGCAATCGCCTGGCGAATGGCCGGCTCAATCACTTTGCACGTCAGAGTGCCATTTCCGATCAGCACAATCGGAAACGGATCGACGAGCGCATAGAGGCTGGCCAAGCCACCGCCCAGCGCAGCTCCTGCCGTTTCAATTGCCGCTCGCGCGCACGCGTCTCCAGCTTCGGCGGCTCTCACAATTTCGGCAATATCCGTGTCCTCGACAAAGTTGACCGGCGTTGCCGAGCCTTGCTCGCCGCGCGCTCGGCGCAAGATGGCATAGTCGCCAGCATACGCTTCAATGCACCCGCGACTTCCGCAACGACACAATGCGCCATCCGGCATGTAGATCATATGGCCGAACTCGGCACCTGACGATTTCGTGCCGTAAACCGGTTGCCCCCTTAGAAACAGGCCCATTCCGACACCGTGTGCCAGAAGAATCGCAGCGAAGTTGGGTCCGTATCGATCCGGTTCACTGTGATTGAGGGCCAGTGCAATCAAATCGGCATCATTGCAGATGATCGCCGGTACACCGAACGCGGATTGCAACCACGACTGAACGGGGAGATTGCGATGCCTGGTGATGGGTGACCACAACAGCGACGTACCGGCGACATCGGTTGTGCCTTGGACACCAACGACGATGCGACGCAACATTTCAACATCGCCTCCCCATTCCTTCAAGGCATCCTTGAGACACCTGACGAGGGCACTTCGGATCTTACGCGCACTCGCCGCGTATGAATCGATCCGGCAGGTAACATGCGCCTGGGTTTGCGTTGCGTAATCGACGATCGCCGCCGACGCGAAATTGAGCTGCAGGTTCATGGCCGCAATCACGCCGGCTGAGGGATTCAGCCCAAGTTCAACCTTGGGCCGCCCCCGTCCCATCGCAGCCGCACTGTTCGCTGACTTTAGCATCAGTACGTCTTCGGCGATGAGGTCCGAAGTGATTGCAGAAACCGTAGCCGCGCTCAGACCGGTGAACGAACTAATGTCGGATCTTGACAGCACGGCATTATCGCGCACGGCCCCAAGCACACGCTGACGGTTTCGTCGGCGGAGGTCATCGGAGCGCGCCGCGTCCGGCAGCGAATTGAAGCTCTTCATCGTCCCGATAGTATTCTTCAGAACCAATCACCAGGCGCCGCCGTGATCGACGAGCGCAAGAACCAGCTTGACATAGAATTGCGCTTCGGCGAAACTTTTTTTCGGGTCTCAAAATAAATACAAAAAGACACGACCCAACACAGCCAAAATCCATCAACGGCCCCTGTAGAACGGGAGGAAACTCTAATGACTAGATTTTTCGGAACGCTTCTCGCCAGCGTGCTCTTGGCATGTGCCATGGCGATGCCTGTGAGCGCCAAAGGCAATTTGATTGGCGTTTCATGGTCGAATTTCCAAGAAGAGCGTTGGAAAACGGACGAAGCCGCAATGAAGTCGGCAATCGAAGCGAATGGCGACAAGTACGTCTCCGCCGACGCACAAGGCTCAGCCTCGAAACAACTCTCGGACGTTGAATCGCTGATTGCCCAGGGCGCCAAAGCCTTGATCATCCTTTCGGTGGACAAGAATGCCATTACGCCGGCCATCGACAAGGCCGCTGCTGAAGGCATTCCGGTGGTTGGATATGACCGCCTCATCGAGGACAAGCGCGCTTACTACTTGACGTTCGACAATATCGAAGTCGGGCGCATGCAGGCCCGCGCCGTGCTCGCAGCAAAGCCGGCCGGCAACTACGCCTTCATTAAAGGTGACAAGGGCGACCCCAATGCCGACTTCCTGTTCAAGGGAATCATGGAAGTTCTGAAATCTGCCATTGACGGCGGCAAGATCAAGAACGTGGGTGAGAGCTACACCGACGGCTGGAAGCCCGACAATGCGCAGAAGAACATGGAGCAGATCCTGACGGCCAACAACAACAAGGTCGATGCTGTCGTCTCGGAAAACGACGGTATGGCCGGCGGTGTCGTGGCGGCTCTGACGGCGCAAGGTTTGGCTGGGACGGTTCCGGTTTCCGGTCAAGACGGCGACCACGCAGCCCTCAACCGTGTCGCGCGCGGCACGCAGACTGTGTCTGTCTGGAAGGACGCCCGTGAACTGGGCAAGGCCGCCGGCAACATTGCGGCCATGTTGGCCGCGGGCAAGTCGATGGCATCAGTACCCGGAACGGTCGAGTGGTCCGGTGGTGAGAAGGGCGTCAAAATGAGCGCAATGTTCCTGAAGCCGGTGCCGGTCACCAAAGACAATTTGAACGTCGTCATTGATGCCGGGTGGATTGCAAAGGACAAAGCTTGTGCCGGCGCAAAAGCAGGCGTCAAAGGCTGCTGACTCAATCCGGTCGTCTGCGCGGCACCACCTGCGCAGACACCGCTCCTGAATGCAGCGTCGTGGTGCTCGTCGCAGCACCACGATTGCAAGAGCACAGATCGCCGACCGGGCCCAAAGGCCCGCATTGTCGGCTAATCCGCCGCCGCGCGGTCAATTCGAACACCCCCATGGCGGAGCAGCAAGCGAGGATCTTGCAATGACCGACGGGACAGCTCCTGTGAAAAGCGCAGAAGTAACTCAGGACGGCTTTTTCGTTCGCTTTCTTCGCCAGACCGAAATCGACGGACGCCTCATCGGCATGATCTCAGCGCTTGCGCTGATCTGGATCGGTTTCCACGTCTATGGTGAAATCGTCAATGGCTTCGGCGCCTTCTTGACCCCGCGAAATCTCTGGAACCTATCCGTCCAGACATCTTCCATCGGCATCATGGCCACTGGGATGGTGTTCGTCATCGTCACGCGCCATATTGATCTCTCCGTCGGATCCGTGCTGGGCATCAGCGCCATGATGATGGCGATCATGCAAGTCTGGGTTTTGCCCGACTATCTCGGCTTCGGCCACCCAATGATTTGGATTCTGGCCATCCTGACGGGCCTGGCCGCCGGAACACTCATCGGCGCTTTTCACGGCTATCTCATCGCGTATCTCCAGATCCCGGCCTTCATCGTGACACTTGGCGGACTGTTGGTCTGGCGGGGCGCCGCCTTCCTGACAGCTCGCGGCGAAACGATCTCTCCTGTGGATTCGACCTT
>JBPCWB010000434.1:0-9546 GCA_051009955.1 Hyphomicrobiaceae bacterium
CCAAACCGAGCGATAACGCGATGACGATGCACCAAGTGCCCATCGCGACGGGATTGCGTTTCAACAGCCGAACGCTTGTCGCCATCGCCGTCATGACATCAACATTTCGGTCGAACAGCATCTGGAACGAAACGACGGAAATCGAAAATGTCAGCAGCGCGATGATCGCTCCCGCAGCATGGCCGACAAAGAGGAACAGCCAGCCTGTGTCAGTCGTCAGAATTGCTTCGGCCAGTGACTTGAAATCGAGCGCCTTTGCTCCGAAGAACGTCAGCGTGATCATGGCCGCGATATCAAGCCAGATGAAAAACGCAAATCCCGTGATCAAAGCCATCCAACGAACATCGCGGCGCGTAGCCTCGCGCACCGACGACCAAACGGCTGCAATTGCTGCTGCCTCGCCACGCTCAAGGCGCCGGCTAACATCATAGAATGCGACGGCGACAAATGGAGCAATGAGCGCAAACCCCATGGCCAGCGGGTAGACCAGGTAAGGCAAATCGAGGACCAGCAACAATGCGGCCAACAACCAACCGCCGACGGTGTAGATGGAAGCAATCGCAACACTGACGACGGGTGCCGCCTTGAGGTCAGCAATGCCCCGCCCGACGATGTCTGAAACATCCGAAAGCGTTAGATGGGCAACATCGAACGCCTGCCCGTTGGTAGGATAGACTCCGTTCTGCTTGTCTTCACTGGCATCATGCATCGGCCAGCTTCGCGGCAGCAGACCTGAGTTCGGAATCTGAGAACGGCTCATCCGGCTGATCAAAGCCCATCGCAATCAACTCATCATCGATTTTTCGAATTTGGTCCAGAGTCACGCGCATGATGATGTCTTTGAGAAGTTCGGTGTCGATCTGCATTTCTTCGCTTTTGTGATGTCCGACTGAGACTCTGACCGTCTGATGGCGAAGAATGCGTTCGGTGCGTCCTATCAAATTATCTCGCGTGCTATTGAGCTCGATAGCATGTTCCGCGTCGGTTAGCTTCATGAGACCTCGTCCTCTATCCTCCGTTCTTGGTATGGGCCGTCCGCACACTGTGCCGACAGCTCAATACCGCGTGCACATGTATGGCCGGTCTGCAACTGCCTGTTGCTTCTCCAAATGTGCACGCATTTCGTTCGCGCGAGTGAATACACGCAATAGGTACCATTGAACGTAATTCGAGCCTGCAACTTTGCGCTCGATCAATCTTAATTGTATGTTCCCAGCGTGAATTGTGCCCAAACGGCACATATCGCGCTTTCAAATCCTGATTGGCGCACCTAAGCTCGTCGAGCAAGGCGCAGACGCGCACTTGCCCGGGAGCAACTGGTATGGTGCCGTGGATCAGCAGTCTCGAGTTGATGGCCAACACAACGCGGTTGAAGCGAGGCGCGTGGCGGGGCCACCAACATTACGCCACGCCTTTGCGCCTGACCTCTCGATCAGTCGAAACCTTGGCGATCGTCACGGCAGGCATCGCGCCCTACACGCTGGCACGACATCATGACATCCGACTTATAGCGCCGGCGAGCCCATAGATGATGCCGGAAGACAATATGCGGCGGCGCTCCCGCTCTTATCCGTGCTCAGGATTGCCGGCGTGCTGGCGTTGATCGTACTGGCGAGCTACGTGGCGCGCTGGTTTGCGGGTGCGATCAATCTAGAGATCCCGCATGTTAGTGATGAAGCCGTATTTCGCACTATCATCTTGTCAGCCGTCGCATATGCCCTGCTGCTGGCCATCCCATTCATCCCCGGCCTGGAGATTGCCGTCGGTCTCATCGTCATGGCAGGCCCCGATATCGTTTGGCTCGTCTATGCGAGCACGCTGGCCGGATTGACGCTCAGTTACGGAGTCGGTCGGCTGGTCTCCCCCACGAGCATCATCCGGATCTTGGATGCCGTGCAGTTGTCTCGTGCCAGTGACCTATTGCGCGAAGTCGCGCCTTTACAGCGCCAGGAGAGATTGGCATTTCTGCTCAGCCATGCACCCAACAAGTATGTTCCCTTCCTGTTGAAACACCGCTATCTGGCACTCGCATTGGCCCTCAATATTCCTGGAAATTTCCTGATTGGCGGCGGTGGGGGCATTGCCATGATTGCCGGCCTAAGCAGACTGTTCTCCGTGCCAGGCTTCGTTGCGACAGTGGCCATTGCGGCATTGCCGATTCCGCTTGGCGTCCATCTGTTCGGTAGCCAGATTCTTGCGGGTTAGCCTTAGAGCAACCTGCTTCATGTCGGAACCGCAACGGCGCTTCCGATCTGAGGCACGATGATCTAGCCGGCCAGTCGCGGCACGGCCTCGACGATCGACGGCAATGCGCTATGATGCCGGCTGAACGCGACGAGAGGTGGAGACCATGCAGCAGCAGCTAAGTGGAGCGGTTCAAGGCACGTGGCTTCATTCTCTTGGTTGCGCGTTGTCCTGGCCGGTGGCCAAGCGCTCGCTGCTGATCACGCTCATCGTTGGCAGTATCCTCAATGTTATCAATCAGGGCGATGTCCTTTGGACCGGAGAGAACGTCGTTTGGTGGAAGCTTGCAATGACCTATTGTGTTCCGTTCTGCGTCGCAACGTATGGTGCCTGCAACGCATTTCGGGCCATCGGGGTCAAATGACCCTTGCAGGCAGCCGCCGCGCTAATTCTACTGGCGACCGGCGGCGCCGGCGTGGAGCTCATCAATGAGACGCCGCGCCTGATCGTTACAGCCCTTTTCGGCCAACCACTGCAGCAGCCGGCCGCGATCCGCTAGCGCGAAGTCCGTCGGCAAAATTGAAACCATGATGTCGGTGCTACGACTACCTTTGAGGACGCTCAGTCGCTGGATTGAAATGAGCGCATCAGCAGGCAACCGGACCGTCGGCTGACCGCTTGGCCATTGGATGTGCCTGGGCGTACCAGAGTCAGGCCAAATGGCGACGGTTGCGTCGTTCCGAGTACTTCTTCGCCACAGGACGCTCTCCTGGATGTTGACACAGGCCGGTTCCGAGCGCGCCAGGCGCACGGTCCAAATGTTTTTCAGAATGTCAGGCATGGCCCGGTTCTTGTGCCGCCGTGTGCTGCGCGTTGCTCCAATCGTTGGCGACTGCGATGTCCGACGCTTTACGATCTTGCCCACGGCTTGCAGTGACCGGCCCGACCCGTTAGCAGACTTTCCGGTGAGTTGGCCCGAGTAAGGGCCCCGGAGTCTGATGACCTTTCCGGACTCGGCCAGGATCGTGAGGACGGCGCCCTTCGGCAGGCTCAGTTTTTGTCCCGCCCGCAGGGGTGTCCCGGGCGACAACTCCGCGTTGACATTGTCCGACGCGATGATGACGAATTCCTTGGCAACGGCCGATGATGCAGCAGCCACGATGCAACAACCCAGTACGGTCGCGATCAGACGCATGATACTCCTTGCCCCCAACTCTCCAACATCAAGACCCATTACTTCTCGTCCAATACGATCTTCACTCCGATTTCACCACACTGCAACCGGTTGAGATGGAATTGTACGAGTGCGTCTTCCGGATCTTGCTTGGCCAGTGCCGTCAACGACTCGGTCGCCAATTGATCACCGCGCCGCATGCGCTCGAACGCTTCGAGGTACGTCGTTGATCTGTTCTTAGCGTCGGCGCTGGGCGGTTGCGCCTCAAAACATGCAATCGGTTCCGTTTTACCCTTGAAGACGATATCGCCGATGGCGCGAAACGCGATGCCGGAGCAAGCCGCTGCAGTTGTCGCACTCACGCAAATACGCGTGCCAAAATACTTGTTGGCAGCCTCCATTCGCGACGCCGTATTCACGGTGTCGCCAATCGCCGTGTAATCGAAGAAACGCCGACCACCAAAATTACCAACAATGGCTGGTCCGGTATGGACCCCGATCCGCGTGCAGCCAAGTGTGATATTCTCTTGAAGGACTTGCGTGCGGTAGGTTTCACTGAACTCATCTATGGCCAACGCCAATTCCACGGCCTGCTGCTCCTGGCCCGGCTGAGCATCGGGCGCCCCGAAGAATCCGATGACGGCATCTCCGACAATTTTGTCGATCGTGGCATTGTGCGCGATGAAGAGGTTACAGATGCCATCGAGATAATCGTTCAGCAGGGACGTGACAGTTTTTGCTTCGAGCTGTTCCGACAGACCCGTGAACCCTTCCAAATCCGTGAAGATAATGGTGACTTTGCGCGACTCACCGCCCAATGCGAGACGCTTGGGATCGGAGGCAATCCTGTCGACGACCGCTGGACTGACGTAGTGGGCGAAGGCCTGCTGGATGAATCGCCGTTCGGCATGGTCGCGGTACCATTCCCGTGCAGCCAAGCTTGCTGACGCTAGCAGAGCGGATAGCATCAGCGACGCCGTAGGAAATTCGATGTGGCCGATCGTGAACCCGGCAACAACAAGCATGGCAGCCATTGCAATGAGTCCAAACATGCCGGCCAGACGCAGCATCAACGATTGGCGCATCAGCGTGATCACAGCTGCAGCAATTGCAATGATCAAACTCAGAAGAAGATTGGTCGGAGGCGCGAGTGTCGAAATCGCATCACGTCGCAGCAGTTGCGAGATGAGATGGGCGTGGATGACGACACCGTGGATAGTCCCGACGTCCACCCCGAAGCGTGTCGTCAGCGGTGTCGGATACTGATCGATGCCCGGGAGCATTGCGCCGATGAGGACGATCTTGTCCTTGAACCACGCCTTCGGCAGCAATTTGACATGATGGGCCTTGTAAGTCGGGAACACTGATCTGTCCGACGACAGGGGGAGAGCATAGACAATGCGGCCGAGGGGTCTGGCGACGCCGCGCCCGGCATGTTGTGCCAGAGCCTCCGAGAACAGCTTGACTGCTCCGGCATTGCCGCTCACGCGTTCCGGCCATCGGCGCACGAGTCCGTCGAACCGATCCCTTCCAAGCGTAACGTCGCCCTTGCTGACCCCATCAAGAATTCTGGTTAGGAATGTGAATTGTTTCTCGGTCAATCCGTTGCGCCGTGCGGCATAAGCCAGGACCACGGGTGATTGTGCCTGTTTGAGCGCATTCAGGAATCCGGCATCCTTTTCCGCTTCACTCTGCTGGTCGATCAGGATGTCAACGCCAATGGCCTTTGGACCTGCGCTATCGACGTGCTTGATAATGTCGCTCAGCAATCCGCGGTCTATGGGCGAACGGTACGGTAGCGTCGCAAGCGTATCTTCGTCGATTGCAAGAATGACGACATCGCTGCTGGAGGTAGCAGGGTCGACCAAGGCCGTCATCAGAACATCCCCGACGCGCGTATCAAGGCGCGGACTAACCACGTTTGCAAGCAGTACTGATGCCAGCACGGTAGCGGCCGTGATACGGCGTTCCCAGATCCATCTCGGTATGCATTGGAGCGATGTCAGCTTCATTCCCTCGATCCAGATGCTGACCTTGCTAGACGGATCCACGGACCCTGCAGTGAGGGCGAAATTGCTGCTCTCGTCCGGTTGCAACCGCCCGGCAGATCAACCGGCGCGACGCACAGAGACGTCGCCATCGCACGAGTCGCAGAGTCGAACTGCAGCAAACGAGAGCGGTCAGGCCTCCATATGGCGGATTCGCAACACACAGTTGATGCTCATCACATGGTATCTGCAAGATACTGTGTATAACAACCAGCCGAGAATTGACGCTGTTGCCAATGGGCATAATCGTTGAGTCGGTGCATAGCCCGATTCGTTAGTCAGTTATGGCACCGCTTTTCTGACGCGGTTGCGATCCCCCCAGTTCCGTGACCGTGAACCAGCCGTCGCCATTCCCTCTGGCGGCGGCTTTTTGCTTATATTGTCGCGTGGCATTGATTTGCAGCGGCCCGTTCCGCACAGTCGCTTGGTATCCAGCCCTGAGCTAACGCTGGATCAGATAGCCCAGGATTCGTGATGCTGGCATTTGCTGCAGCGCACCACCTCGACTGTCTGGTTGTCGGCGCGACTGACCAATCGACGTTCCCAGGGGCCATCGTGCAGACAGGCCGCGGCCTGACCGGTCAGCAATATACCTTTGCCAAATTTTTGCCGGATATCACTTTCGCGTTCGGCTTGTGATGAGATTCTGACCATCGTCGCATCCACCTTCATTGTTGTCTTGAAGACTGACGCGGAACTTCATTGTGCGTCCGATATGTCTGATTTGCCCGATGCCGTCAAAGACTTCCATAGCGCCGTTGCATCGAAGGCGGCAGCGTGTGTCTTTCAAAGACCTCACTGGCTTCGCACTTGTGCAGCAGAACGTTGGCTCATGAATTCTGGAGACCCGGCGTGCGAGATGCGCGTATCGTGCCCCACGTCGCTGGCGTCAACTGCATGTGCCCGGCTATCCGGCGTGCGAGCCGCGCGGCGGCCGCGGATAGCGTCGACAGCGACGCTTGCCTCTCGAATCGACATAGCTGCCATATTTGCAGGATTTCTTGGCGAAGCGTCCGTCGGTCTTCGACGTCTCGACGGCGCCCGCAGCGCTCGCGGCGCCAAATGCGGCGGCCAGAAATGCAATCAACCACGCTCTCATGACATCTCCTCGCGTCGGGTCAGCAGGCCCTACCGCGATAGCGAATCTGAGACAGCAAGACCAAACAATTCGGAGTGAGCAGCTCCCGCTTTGGGATCACGTTCGTGCCAGCAATTGTGACGCGCAGACCCAGCCCCTCGGTGCGCGCTGAGCCCGGCTTGGCCCGACGCCGGCCGACATTGCCGCGATACGCAATGCATGTCCTTGAAGCCGGATCGCGGGCCCAGGTGCAGTTGGACACCCCGGCCAACCGCCCCGACACAAAGAGCCTATGGCTCGCAAGTGCCAGGGCGATGCCGACATCGAGCGGGGAACGATGCCGTGCACCGATTATGCTGACTTTGGATATTGCCGACAATATGTCTGGCAGAAGACCATTTTGGTCTCCGGCCAGGCGTCATCGCCAGCTGGTTTTTCGTGTCAAATCCGGGGGCAATTAGGGTGACGCCGCGTTTGCGGATATGACAGATGTCCGTCTGCGATCCGCACCGAGCGGCCACATCCGTTGGCATCACATCGAACCGCGAAGCCGGTAATGTCAGAAAGGCCAGGCCTCGAGATAACGGCATTGTGCGCAGCGGATGATTTCGACGCGACGTCGGCCGGGATTTGCCGAAGACGGCGCAATCGATCGCTCCCAGTCGCCGTTGTGATCACAGTCGGTGTCGGCGGCGCGGGCGAAACTCTGTCGAATCTGATGTTCGCGTTGGTCGTGCGTCGATTCACTAGTCTGCATCCGCTCGGCTCCCCTTGGGCTTTGACAGTCGCGACGCACGCATGAACAGTCAGCATCAGCACACACAGTTCTCTCAGCGTATGGTTTCTAATGTGTTACCAAATGCGGTTTTGTTGGCCGGGCGAAGCTTACTGCTGCTGTTGATGATTGACGCAGCACCAGCTGGTCGGCAACCAAGCAGACAAGGAACTAAGCCGAATCTTCCCCACCTGCCCCCAAATTGGGGCACGTCTTCACGGAAATTTACCGAACTTCTAACTCTATCTCATCAGGTATCGCAGTATTTTGGGCGAATACGGAGCTTTTTCCTGATGCATCGCCGCCTCATACGTTTTGCCGTGATGGCCCTCGTCTCATTGGCAACGATGAGCGCGCTGTACTTCGCGCATTGTGGCATCACTGCTGCCCGCAATACCGGCTACCTCAAAGACGTTGCATCGCAAACCCTGACGCGGGCCGAGCTTGCCATCGACCTGGTCGTCATCACGATCAGCGAATTGATGGCGGCCGGCCACACGACCTGCCAGGCCGATGCCATCACCGCCATGCGGAGCGCGGCCTTCCGCGGTGGCAGTATACAAGACATCTACTTGTTCGACGGCTCAACGGCTTGCAACGGCTTCAATGACGTTAACTCGGCCCTTCTCGCGCCCAGCGCCAAACGTCCGCATCGCCCGGCCCGCAATCCGGCAATCAATCTCTCCAAATTGGGCAGCGGCGATATCGAGGGGCTGGGCGTTGCATGGACTTTTGCGCAACGCCGCGAATTCATCGCCGTGACCAGCACCGAGTCGCTGCTCTTCGATATGCTCCCGATGGCGCTCAGAGAGCACGCCTCTATCGGACTGGAACTCGATGACGGCACGGCAGTTGCCGTCGCGGGGCCAACGACCGTGACCGAAAACCCCGACGCAAGCCTGCCGACGTTCAAGGCCCGTTCGACGAGATACCCGCTGGTCGTCCGCATACGCGTTGAACCGCAGACCCTGGCGACGTGGAACCAAGCAGTCTCGACACCAACCAAGACTGTTGTCTTGGTGATTGTCCTGCTTTTCAGCTGGATCGTTGCGGCCAGCTTCGTGCGAGAGCCAAGCCTGGCAGACGAACTGGATCGCGCAATGGCGACCGGCGAAATCGTTCCGCACTTCCAGCCGATCGTGTCACTGGAAGACCGCCGCATCGTGGGTTGCGAGATGCTGGCGCGCTGGATTAAACCCGACGGCTCGCAGGTTTCCCCCGCACGGTTCGTACCCATCGCCGAACTCAGCGGGCGGTCGGAAAAACTTACCGAAGTCTTACTGGTCCAGGCAGGTCGGATGCTCGGCGACCTTCTGGCATCGCGCGCTGACCTCAAAGTGGCCATCAACGTGACACCGGAGCAATATCTCACGCCTGGCTTTCCGGCATGGTTGAAGCAGACGGCCTTAGCCAATCACCTCGTGCCGGGACAGCTCGTTGTTGAACTGACCGAGCGTCAGGAAATTCCCTGCCTGGACACGGCCCGGGCAGTCTCGGATGAACTCGCAGGTCAGGGCATCAGTTTGGCACTGGACGATACCGGCACGGGACACAACGGCCTTGCCTGCATCAAGAAGCTTGCAGCCGCCAGCATCAAGATCGACAAGTTGTTCATAGACGGGGTTGCTGAAGATGCCCACTCGCAGGCCCTGGTCGAGATGCTGATCGACGTCGCCGGGAAATTCGGAATGGCCACGGTCGCCGAAGGGATCGAGACCGAAGAGCAGGCCGACGCATTGAGCCAATTGGGTGCCACGGAAGGGCAGGGCTATTTGTTTTCCCCCGCCGTCGATGCCGCGTCCTTCATTGTGAAATGCGAGAACGAACCGGCTCACGATACGCGCGCCGCGTCGCCTGTGCCCCGCGGTAGCCCGGAATTACGCGTTGCCTAGAGCAACCTGCGTTATGCCGGAACCGGTTGGGTCCGGGCCTGATGCCAAGCGGAGGCAACCGCGGCGCTTGAGTCTGCAACCGCGTGTCCCGCCCGATGATCGATCGCGACCGATCTGCCTGACAGCCCGGATGCTACCGATCCGGGTAACAAAGGCGGTAGCAAATAGCATCTGCATTCGTTACAGCGTCGCATCGCCTCAGCAGACGTGGTTCATCTTCGGCGCGGCCGGATGAGCGCTATCGAATGACCGTGCGGCAACCGCCGGTGCCCAGCCTGGCCTCGGGGTAATCGCGGTGACGCGCTACCACTGAATCTGCTCGATATCGTGGAAGCTGAGCGTACTGCCATCGGACAATACGATCTCGCCGTCCGCGTCATTGCTCAACGTCATGC
>JBPCWB010000435.1:0-8199 GCA_051009955.1 Hyphomicrobiaceae bacterium
AGCCGACCGTTGTCGCTGAACCGGTGCTCTTCGACTATTCGGGCGACGTGCCCAAGATATGACCGAAACTTCACCTCATCGTAGTCTGCGAACACGACATCCCGAAACATCAGCATTTGCGTCACCATCGGATCATCGATCGGCACAAACTCGATAATCCCGCGCGGAGCCAGGCTGACCAACCATTCTATGACTCCCTGCAGCGGGATATTTCGTCCAATAGCCAGGTGGTGCACGACGGCCAGCGCCAAAATAGCGTCCGCGGTGGCCCGTTGGTTCAGGCCCTTTCGCTCTTGCTGGTTCCAACCGCCACAGGCGCTTGGATCAGCACAATCCATCACCAATGGAAGCAAATGTAGCGCAGTGTCCTTCCGACGCGCATAGGCTTGCTCCAACGAATCCAGGTCGCCATCGATCACCGTCGCATGACGGGCACCTTCACCAAGCGCGACTGTTGAGAAGTCTCCTGTATTACCGCCAATATCCCACAGCGAGACTACTTTGAAATGCCTGACGAACCTGGCGACAAAGTCTTTTTTGACGTCATGCATGTGTTGGGAATAACTGTTGACTTCGGAGTACTCATTCCAAAAGCTCTTTGTTTTGCGTCCTGTCTGCAGGCCTTTGATCCATTCCCGCATCTCCGTGAGCATTGCTCGATAGCGTTTTCTCGGGATTGGTCGCGCGGATGTACTAATGTCTTGTTTCGCTCTTGATGAGTTTGAGCGTTCGGAATTTGCGTGAACCGTAATATGCAAGAAGCCGTTTATGCTGAGAAAGCGTTTGGTTGCAGGCAATAGATATTGAGCGTCGGATAACTGCATTCCATCAAGGCACCCTCGCAGAAGTGGTTGCAGGGGTACGCCACGCCATGCCTCAAGAAGCAAAGGCATGAGAAACAGACGGCAAAACTGGTTGTAACCAGCCCAATACTCACCTTCACGATAAGGCCGCAATGACAACACATCGATATGGAGCAGACCGTTGTTTGAAAACTGCATGTTATAGGGTGTTGCATCAGTCAGGACGACGTTCCTGTCAAACGCGGCGATTTGGAGATCGAGATGAGTGATTGCAGCGTCTTTGAGTTGTGAAAAGGTCCACTCATAAGGATAGCTGATGACCGGCAGCCGCGGATGCTCGATCGCAAGGCAAGGCCTTTCACCGCGCGGGCTGGTCAAGGTCGAAAAGTCGATATCCTGAGGACCAAGCTCTCGCGTCGGTATGAGATATCCCAGCTCTGCCAGCTGCGAGAGCACGCCGGTACTCTCAACATTCCGAAAGTTCTTCATGCCGACAGAATTGACCGTTCGGACCACCCGTTCGCCGCACAGGAATACGTGGCCGCTCGGATCGCGGAACGATCCTGAATCCCGTACGGGGGCCGACACGGACTTTTGCATCTAGGACCGTGGTGCGTCGTGCGCCGCTGGTTTTGCAGCGGCGTCCACACGTTTGCTTGTTTCCGTCGGGGCCGGCTCAGATCTTCGAATGCCAAATAACCCGAGCACGCGCTCTCGAACGGTACGTATAGCGGCAAGCACGGCCACGACGCTTGCGATGACGCCTTGAATTAAGAAGCTGCCTGTCACGGGATCAAGATAGGCAGCTGCCGGGCTGGAAAGCGATACGACCCACCAGGCAGCGATCAAGATACTTATCAAACCAGCCGACACCTTGTGCCTCCAACGGGTAGAATTCAAAGGCTGCGATTGAGGATTTGGCGAATGCATGAGCAGTCTGCTGCTGCTTCATTGATTACGACTCGCATCCCTCCATTCTACTGAATGCGGATTACGGCGGGTTTGCGGCACCCCCTCATACACGATGGATCTATTTGTGTGGTCGCACCGCAATTCGACTATTCGCCTTCGGTGCTATTTCCAAGCTAAGCAGCCCCGAGCCGTGGGTGAACGTCTGATGGCACCCAACCATCGCTGCAACAACCCGAGCTGAAAACCCTTGCTCAATTCGCGCCGCCCACACAAGACCCCAACCGGACCTCGGCGACCGCTGCTAGGTCTGGACCTGGCCGTCGAGTTCGCAACGCTTGCTTGGGTCGACTGATTGAACAACCGGCGTCAGCTCTCATCGATGGGCAACATCTCACCGGCTGAAGCAGAAGCCAACTACGACGCTAGCATGGAGGGATTGAGAATAACCGCCCGACTCAAACGAAACAGCCTTCGGTGTTTCCGGGACGAGTCAAAGAGCGTTGACTTCCGTCGTCTGAGGATTCCTTCTATTGTTGTGAGCGATGCTGCAACTTTGTATTTGGAATGGGCTTTACGCAGGTCGTCTCATCGCGGTCAGATCGCGCTGCATGAACCGTACCGTAGACGAACCACGCTATGATCAGGCAATCAGCTGACCATTCCTGAATGGCGATTTCAGCACAATCGTTTGCCGTTGTGTTACGCCCGCAGCCGGGCCTCGTCACTGAGGCGTGATCGAGCTATTCTGGCGCAAGTGTTTGGAGGTCTCCTATGGGCAAGTTCGTCATTGAACCGCATTTTCGATTGCATGAATGGGTAGCGGAAGAAAAAGACTATTTTCACCGCGAGGGCCTCGAGTACGAGTTTCGTGAACTCGTGCAGAAAACGGACGGTCAGGTTCACGCCACACCGGATCGTGTCGGTGCATTCCAATCGATCGAGGCCGGACGGCAGTCCAATGTCAGCAGTGCCTGTCATTGGACCGTTGCAGCAGCGGCATCGAAAAGACACAGTAAGCTCTATGCAAGCGCCTATTCCATTTCGCCTGCGGGCGTGTTCGTTCCGGCCAACTCGCCTGTCAAGACACCCGAGGACCTTGCTGGTGTCCCGATATCAGTTGGTTATCAATCGGGCTCGCATTATTCCACGATCCAGGCGCTTGAGCAGTACCTCAAGTTCGATGAGATAAACTTGAACTTCGGCGATGGCATGCTGTTTGCGCGCATGGACAAGTTTCTCGAAGGGCAATCGCCTGCCTGCGCTTTGTTTTCGGGGCCATACTATTTCGCAGAGCAGCTCGGATTTCGGAAGATCATCGACACGACATTCATGATGGCGACATCCCTGAGCGGTGACTATGACGCAGACGATGTCGAGAAGTTCATGCGTGCCCTGCGGCGCGCCCAGCACGATATCGACCTTCGCCCCGAGAAATATACACATCATTATGTGAAGGAATTTCCGGTGCGCTTTCATGACCGCATGGATACACGGCGCTGGGGACCAGGCGAACGCATCGTCTTCGAACCATATTCAAAGGAGATTTATGAACAGACCTTTAGATGGATCGATGAACGAGGCATCTTCGACGGTAAGCTCGATGCCAGCACATACGAAACCGTCATTCAAACAGCGACCGATTGAATGATGGGCCGCGGCGCTGGGTCAGAGTTAGCGTGCCACCGTCAGCTCCAGAGCATTTGATCGAACGGTTCCAGACCAGTCCGACATCCGTTGACGGCACATTATCAACCAAAGACATGACTTCTGTCCGTCGTCAAAGATATTCGGACAGTTGAGATCTTTGGATGCCGCCGCCCACCCGCAGACTCGCCAGAGCGCATCCGCTCGGAGTGTGGAAGACGATGCACTGTTGGAGTGTGCGCCTTTTGCAGCGCAGCAGGCTGAATTGACAAAGCCTTTCTGAATGGTCGTCAGTCCGCGACGCCGCCCCAAATGGCTTCCGCCGTGGTGACGACGAGTTCAAGCTTGCGTTTCTGGTCGTCCATCGTGATTTTGTTGCCCTCTTCCGTCGAAGAAAAGCCGCATTGGGGAGCAATGCCGAGCTGCCCGATATCTGCGTATTTCGCTGCCTCGTCGAACTTGCGCTTGAGGTCGTCGAGTCTCTCGAGTTCAGGCGCCTTCGTGGTTATGAAACCGGGAAGGACGCGCTTTGACCCTTTGGGCAACAGACGCAGCGGTTCCAGACCGCCGGCGCGTTCGCTGTCATACTCCAGGAAATAGACATCAACATCGGTCTGATTGAATATCGCATCCGCGGCCGGGTCGTAAGCGCCCTGCGCCACCCACGTCGACTGGAAGTTGCCGCGGCACAAGTGCATGCCGATGGTCATGTCGGCCGGGCGGTCCTTGATCGCTTCGTTCATCATCCAGGCGTATTTCTTGATCAACGCATCAGGATCCTCGCCGCCCGCCTTTCGAGCCTCGCGGACTTTTGGGTCGCACAGATATGCGAAGAAGATATCGTCCATCTGCAGGTAGCGGCACCCGGCGGCGTAAAAGGCATCCACGGCCTGTTTGTACGTCTTGGCAATGTCTGCGAACAGCGCGTCAGGATTGCTTCGATATTGATCAGGCTGAATATCCTCTTTGGCCAGACGGAAGTGACAGGCACTGGGTCCGGGGATTGAGATTTTCGGCGTGTTCTTTGCTGTCGCGGCGAGGTATTTGAAGTGGCCAATCATCGGATGATCTGACGGAAAGGACAACGGCCCCACAATCACCGGCACGACCCCCAATGCAAATGACCCGACATTGTCCTCGGACGTGCGCTCCACAAGATCAAGACCGTTGAGGCCGACCATAAAATCATAATGCCAGTAGGCCCTGCGGAACTCGCCATCTGTGACGACAGGCAGGCCGCGATCTTCCTGATACGCCACGATTTTGATGATCTCTTCGTCCTCGACCTGTTTGAGGCGGGCCGGTGTTGTGCCCGTACCAAACCGTGCCAATGCGCCGAACTTCCCCAGCTCTTCGCGGGCTGTTTTGATCGATCGCGGCCGCAACAGGCTGCCGACGTGATCGGCCCGGGGATAGATCTTTGAACTCACGGAATTGGTCGACATTGCAAGATCCTGGTTGTCTGGATTGTGGCGTGCGTTTTTGAACGCGGAGCCAACGGCGCGCTGCGAATATGCATTGAGGACGTTAGGATCGGGCGTGTGAGCTGGCAAGTGACAAAGTCCTCTGAATTGGCCTACCTTACTGGACTGTCATGACGGCAAATAGGGGCTATGCATTGCCGCTTTGAACCCAGGCGGGCGGCCGGGATCAACAGTTTCGCTGGACGGAGGCGACCAGCCATACTGCCGGCTAAACAGGAGGAAACGACATGGACATCAAGAACATGGACCGCCGCGAGCTTATCCGGCTTCTAGAAGCCGGCGCAGTTACGCTCGGCTCACTCGGTATCGCCGGCGGCGCACTCGGGCAATCGAAGATCTTCAAGGTCGCTTATTGGATGGGTCCGCGACATCCTCTCGCAACGAAAGTCCTGGTCCCGTTCGCAAAGCAGCTCAATGACTCTGGGCTCGGCTTCAACGCCAAGGTGTTTGGCGCTGGACAGGTCGGCGGTGGTGGACCGCCCCAGGCCTATCAGCGGATGGTCAACGGCATCTCGGATGTCGAACTCCATCTTCCCGGTTACACGTCAACTCAGTTTCCACGCACGCTCGTGATGGAAATTCCGCTGCAATACGAATCCGGCATCGCAGCAACAAATGCCATCAATAGAATTTTCAGCAAACATCTTGCGCAGGAATACAAGGGCGTCAAAATCCTGGGTCTGTTTGCCATCGACGTGCCGGTCGTCATGACCAACAAAGTTGTGCGAACACCGGAAGATCTCAAGGGATTGAAGCTACGCACACCGTCCCGCAACCAGGCGGATGTCATCAAGGGGCTTGGCGCAACACCAGTCGGCATGCCGATGCCCAAAACTTATAACGCCATAGAGAAGGGTGTTGTCGACGGCGCGATCGTCGGCATTTCGGTCGTCAAGAGCTTTAAGCTCGCCGAAGTCGTGAAGAACTACATCATCGACCTGCCATTTGGATACTCGCCAATCATTTTTGGTGTCAACCAGAAGTCCTATGACGCTCTGGATACCAAGCAGAAGGCCAAGTTCGACGAACTGACAAAAGACTGGAGCATGCGCGGCGCCGAAAGCTACGTCGAAGAGCGAGAAGTTGGCATCAAAATCATCAAAGACCGCAAGGACACCAATGTCACGACATTGAACGATGCGGAGCGGGCGAAGTGGATCGCGAAATTGGAGACGGTCAAAGAAGGTTGGATTCAAAAGTTTGAAAAACAAGGTCTGCCTTATCGACAAATCCTGAAGGACTATCTGGCTGACAAAGCCTGAGCGGCGCACATGACCAAGTCGCTCAGACTAGCCGTAACGGTTGCCGCGTATCTCGCAGGCCTGACTCTGGTCGCACTGATGCTCGGCACCGTTGCCGATGTCGCCGGGCGCTACTTCTTCAATTCACCGATCACCGGTGTATTCGACCTCACGCACTTCGCGGTCGTGATCATGGTCTATCTCGGACTCGGCTACTGCACTTACTATGGCGCTCACGCCGCGATCGACATCATCTTTGACCGACTGCCGGCCGTTGCAAGAGACATTCTGCAACGGCTGGCTGATCTGGCCGGTGCAGTGCTGCTGTGTGTGATTGCTTGGCAGACGGGCAAGGCCGGTATCCAGGTTCGCGACTTCAATCAATCTTCACAGTTGCTCGAACTACCAGTCTACCCCCTGTATTGGGTCGTCGTTTTTGGGTGTCTTCTATTTGCACTCGTATTGATCGCGCACGCCCTGCAACCCGATCTCAAGCAAGGGCAATCCCGCGAATGAGTCTAACCGCAATCGGTCTGCTCGGGCTTGCGGGCCTGTTTTTTCTCATTTTTCTGCGCGTTCCCATTGGCATTGCCTTGGCCATTGCGGGCAGCGTCGGCTATTTCGCGATCGAGGGCTTGACGACGACATTGTTTCAGCTTGGCAGCATCCCTTTTGGTACGGCGTACAATTACGACCTGTCCGTCATCGTGTTGTTCGTCTTCATGGGCAATCTGGCACTCGCTTCAGGAATGAGCCGCGATCTCTATGACATGGCCCGCGCATTGGTCGGACATTGGCGTGGCGGACTTGCATCCGCGACGATTGTGGGGTGCGCGGGTTTTGCAGCCGTGTCGGGATCGAGCCTCGCATCGGCAGCGACGATGGGGCGGGTTTCCTTACCCGAGATGGAACGTTACAACTATGCGCCGAGCCTCGCCACAGGTTGTGTTGCCGCCGGGGGAACACTTGGAATTCTTATCCCGCCGAGCACAGGCTTTATCGTCTATGCGATTCTGACTGAAGAATCGATCGGGCGGCTGTTTCTGGCAGGCGTGCTGCCGGGCATCCTACTCACTGTGCTTTTCATGATTACGATTTCTATCATCACGACGTTCAATCCGGCGGCAGGGCCGGCCGTTCAGCGCAAGACGACGGTAGAGCAACTGCAAACGGTTTGGCGCTCAAGTGCATTGCTGTTCGTCATTTCCGTTGTGATTGGCGGAATCTATCTTGGCTGGTTTACGCCAGTTGAGGCGGCATCCGTTGGCGCGTTTCTGACTTTGCTGCTGGCAATCGCGCGGCGACGACTGGATTGGGAGACTTTTCAGGATTGTGTGCTGCAATCGATCAAAACGTTTGCAATGGTCTTCATGATCCTCATCGGAGCGTTCATCTTTAATCCATTTCTCGCGCTGACCGGTATTCCGCAATCACTGGCAGAAAGTATCAAGGCGCTCGAATTGTCTCCGCTGATGCTGATTTGCCTGATTACGGTTGGCTACATCATTCTCGGAACATTTCTCGAAGGATTCGCGATCCTGGTTCTTACCATCTCCATTGTATTTCCGATGGTTGTTGAAGCCGGTTTTGATCCGATCTGGTTCGGTGTGCTGATCGTCGTTGTCCTTGAAATGGGCCTGATCAGTCCGCCGCTTGGGCTCAATGTCTTTGTGGTGAAAGGCATTACCAACGTGCCAATGGCGCAGATCTTTAAGGGCATTATTCCGTTCTGGATTGCGATGATCGTTTGTGCCGGCCTGTTGATTGCCTTTCCCGACATCGCGCTCCTGCTGCCGCAGACGATGATTAGGTAGCTACACCTTGCACTGACATCGCGACGCTGCACTGCATGGAATCTTGCCAACTCCAATCAGTGCGAGGTGGCTGACTTCGTTCGCCAGCTTTCGGCATAATTCTCGCGCGCCTCGCGCGAGTAAGGCGTCGGCGACACGCGAACCCTGATCTCTGCTTGCTTGTGGTGCTCGGTCGACGTCTTGGCCGTGTCGTCAGGCTCGCCCCAGATCAAGGTCAGAACGTCGCCAACATTTACGCTTTGGTCAACGACCCCCAGCGACAGCATGCAGCGTTCATTGTAGCTATAGCCGTTGAACATCG
>JBPCWB010000436.1:0-8480 GCA_051009955.1 Hyphomicrobiaceae bacterium
CTTTTGCTGGTATCGAGTTCGATACGATCGGGCGTAACGCGCAAGTGGTATCGCAGATGGATTGGTCCATTGCCGTGCCCGTCACTGTCAACACGGTCGGTGAAGTGAAAATCGCCGTTGGGCAGAACTGTACGGAGCCGTTCGCGTATTTCCTTCTCGGTTTCATCCATAAGCTGCCTGAACGCATCGAGTGTGCGTGCCCGACCGAACCGTGCAAACAGCTCCAACAGGCGACGCTCGCCTAGTTTGATCGCCGCCATCGACGCGCGCGTGTCGCCCTTGACCATTTCGGGAAAACGGGAGTTGCGGAAAAACAGTCGCAACAGTTCGTCCGAGACAATACCACCTCGTGCCACCCGAACTGGCGGCACGATGATCCCTTCCTGATAAATATCGGTGCAGTCCGGTGAAAGCGAACCGGGACGCATGCCGCCAATATCATTGAAGTGCGCCCACGACTGGGCAAATGCCGATAGCTTTCCTTCAGCAAATACGGGCGTGACGAAGACTTGGTCCGGCGAATGCGAAACGGCTCCGGCCGACGCATAACAGTCATTAAACCAATAGACGTCGCCGGGCTCCATCGTCGCCAGCGGATAGTACTCGACAATCGGGCCGATCACATCGCCGAATACTGGAAGATTCGAACCAGCAATCAGGTTGCCATTATGCTCGAACAGGGCGGTGTAAAAATCCTTCTTTTCGCGAATGAAAGGCGACATGGCCGTGCGCTCAATGACGGCTTCCATCTCGCTTTGGACGGCTCGCAACGCCCCGCGAATGATCTCGAGCGTTACGGGATCGCACGAAACGACGGCATCGGCCGCAGCACATTTGTTATTTTCCATGCACCCAAGATCGCTGTCTTAATGATGTTTTGCCTGCGCATTGAATGGAGGAATACGCAAACTGTCCAGCCCTTGACTTGTAGTCGATTAGCGTTTCCACTCACAACAGTTTAAGCCGGTCTAGGGGTGTTCCATGTCAGAAGACAGCGTCCTTGCCGAGGTGTCGGCAGAGAATGTTCGAGCCCATATCGAGCACATCACGACCCACATCCCATCCCGGTTGGCTGGCTCCGACAATGGCCGGCGGATGGCTGAATATAGCCAAAGCGCGCTTGAGAGAGTCGGCGTGTCAGCCACCATGCACGAGATGTCCGGCCTTGTGAGTTTTCCCGAGAAGGCCGTGATGCGCGTGTTGGCGCCCGTCGAGCTGTCGATCGAGGCGAATACGCTTGGCCATAGTGTACCAACTTTGGCGGACGGCATCGAAAGCGAGTTGATGGATGTCGCATCGGGTGCTGTGGAGGACTACGGCGGGCGCGACGCAACCGGCATGATCACTCTGTCAGAGCTGTCATATCATCCGGCGCGGCACGAAAAGCAGCGTATCGCTGGCATGCTCGGCTCGACGGGTTGCGTGATGATGAACTGGGGGCATCCAGAGAATACCGCAGTGCCGTTCGGTTCCGTCAAGCCGGTTTGGGGCAATCCAACCCCTGAAACATTCAAAACCGAAATGGCTACGTTGCCCTGTATCGGTATTGCACGAACGGCCGGGCTCAAACTTCGCGAGCTGTTGAAGGAAGGTCCTGTCCGCGTCTGGTTCCGGGCCAATGTCGAAAACGGTTGGCGTCCCGTCCAGATCACAATCGGCGAGATAAAAGGACAAACCGATGATTTTGCGGTGGTTGGCGGCCATCAGGATTCGTGGCCAGGACCGCAAGCGACTGACAATGCCGCCGGCAACGCCTGCATCATGGAATTGGCCCGCGTGTTCAATCAACATCGTGAGGAGCTTCGCCGCGGCCTCGTCTGCGGGTTCTGGACGGGCCACGAAACCGGTACGATGATCGGCTCGTCCTGGTACGTCGAACGCCACTGGGACCGGCTCCGCAAGCATGCCGTCGCTTACTTGCAGATCGACCAGCCGTCGTGCTCCGGCACCAGCCGTTGGAGTTCGGCGTCGAACGCAGAACTAAAGAGCTTTCACCAGAAGGTCGAAAATCGGATCTTAGGAGATCGCCCGATCGTGTGGCGGCGCGCCGTAAAAAATGGTGACGCCTCATTCTTCGGGCTCGGTGTGCCAATGTTCGCAGGCCAGGGCGCTTTCACGGAGGACGAGCTCAAAAAGACAGCACTTGCCAATCTCGGCTGGTGGCATCACTCAATCGAAAACACCATGGATAAGCTCGACTTCACATATATGCAGGAGCATTTGCGGGTATACGCCGGCTACCTTTGGGAGTTGTGCACGGCGATCGTGCTGCCGTTCGAGTTCGAGACTGTTGCCGATCAGTTCGTCGACCGTCTGGGTCAACTGACGCCCGATCCTGATCCTGTCGGATTGTCAGGGGCCGCCGAACGGGCACGGGCATTCAAAGCGGCGGCCTCACGTCTCGATGCGACGGCCAAAACCTGGCGCAACCGGTATGACCATGGCGGTAGCCGTGATGAGGACGCCGCCAGCCATCTCAACACCTGCATGAAACGCCTGTCGCGTGTCCTGGTGCCTCTCGCCAGCACTGCTAAGGGTACGTATGGCCACGATCCCTACGGCTACACGCCGCAAGGCACGATGATACCGTCGCTGTACGACGCCATGCGGTATGCCAAGTTGCCTGACGGCGAAGAACGCTGGATGCTCGAGACCCAGCTGGTTCGCGACCGCAACAGGGTGGCCGACGTGCTTGGTGATGCGACGACGTTGATCGAAGATGCGCTGGACCGATTGCAATGACACGAACGAAGGGCAAGGCCGGTACTCCTGTAAGGAAACTAATATCCTATCAGCTCGTTGCGCCGATGGAGGCAACGCTTGGCACCGAAGAGATCGAGCGCCGTCGTGCATTCCTGCAAAGGCATGCCGGGGCCGGTATCGAAATCGAGGTGCGCTCCGTCGCGCGAGGCACGGCATCGATAGAAAGCGCCTACGATGCCGCGGTTGTCGTCCCCTATATTCTGGAAAGCTTGCGCGCGGCTGTCGACGATGGTGCCGACGCGGTCATCATCGGGTGCTTTTCCGATCCCGGCATTGACGCGCTTCGCGAGATTGTCGAAGTGCCGGCGGTCGGCCCCGGCATGAGTGCCATGTTGCTGGCGCTGCAGCTTGGCAACAAGTTTTCGATTATCGCGCCGAATGAAAAAGGTTCGGGGCATTCGGCAAGTTATGTCCGTCAGCTCGGTATCCAGGATCGCTATGCTTCGACCCGCGGCATGGGGCTTTCCGTTGTTGATCTGGCACGCTCCGGGAATGAGGCAATGGACCGGATCGTGACGGTCGGTCAGCGCTGTATCGACGAAGACGGCGCGCACGTTTTGGTGCTTGGCTGTATGAGCATGGCATTTCTCGGCATCGATGCGGCTATACAGGACCGCCTGGGCGTACCAGTCGTCAGTCCCGTCATCGCTGCTTTGAAAACGACAGAGACGATGCTGGCGCATGGCATTTCGCACAGCCGCCTCGGTTGGTCGACACCGCCGCAGAAACCAATTCTCGAAAGGCCGAAACTGAAAATACATGTTTCGTAAGTGTGGAATCTCAAGGAGATGCGTTATGCGAAAACTATGGTTGATTGCTGGTGCCACGTTGGCAGCTTTTGCATTCAGTCCGGCGAGCCAGAGCCTGGCAAAACCGGGTGCAAACGAAATCGTCTGGGGTGAAAATCTTCCCAAGGCGCTTGATCCGCATGTCGTTTACGACGTGCCGATGCAGTTCTTCATGCTCAATACCTATGACACTCTGTTTCGCTACCTTGGCAACCCGCCGAAACTTAATCCATGGCTTGCTGAAAGCTTCAAGGTCAGCGCTGACGGCCTAACCTGGACGTTCCAGCTTCGCAAAGGGGTCAAGTTCCATGACGGGGCAGAGATGACCGCCGAGGACGTTGTCTACAGTTTCCAGCGCCTGCTCGCCTTGAAGAAGGGCCCGTCCGGCGCCTTCAGGCCCGTCTTGAAGCCGGAAAACATCACATCTTCGGATTCGCACACTGTGCAGTTCAAGCTCAATAAATCCTATGCACCGTTCAAGGCTGTGTTGCCGCTGGTTGCAATCGTCAATTCGAAGCTGCTCAAGTCGAAAGCAAAAGGCAATGATTGGGGCTCGGCCTGGCTGGCGTCGAACGAGGCTGGCTCAGGCGCCTATGAGCTTGATCCATCGACCTATCGTCCGCAGGAAATCGCAGACCTGAAACGCAACAAAGCGCATTTCTTTGGTTGGTCGGACAATCCCAAACCGATTAATATCGTGCGTGCGCATCCGGTCAAGGAAACGTCAACGCGTGTGCTGGCCCTAATCAAGGGTGACATCGATGCGACCGACTCGTACCTTCCTACCGATCAGGTCGAAAGGGTCCAGAAGTCGAAGTCGGCAACCGTTGCGCGCGACGAATCCATGCGCATCATGATCATCCGCATGAACAACAAGCGGGCGCCGTTCGACAACATCAACTTCCGCAAATGCCTGTCGCATGCCTTCAACTATACCGGCTTCATCAGCGGCATTCTCAAGGACTTTGCGGTGCGCAACGCTGGTCCCATTCCCAAGAACCTTTGGGGTGCGCCGCAGGATCTCAAGGGCTACGACTACGATCTGAAGAAGGCCAAAGCGTTCTGCGACAAAGCCAAAGCGGAAGGCGCGCCAATCAATCGCCAGTTCGAGATCCACGTCCAGAACGCCCTGTCGCAGACGACCCAGTCGGCTCAGTTGCTGCAGTCGGACGTCCGCAAGCTCGGCCTCAATATGAAGATCGTTGCCTCGACCTGGCCGCAGCTGACCAGCAGTGCCGGCAAGAACGAAACAACACCGGATATGTGGGTGCATTGGGTTTCAACCTACTTCGTCGACCCAGAAAACTGGATCGGTCAGATGTACGACAGCCAGTTCCACGGCACCTGGAAAGCTTCGGCCTGGTACAAGAACGACAAGGTCGACAAGTTGCTGCGCGATGCCCGCTCCACGACTGAGCAGGCCAAGCGGCAGGCACTCTACGAGGATGCATCACGGCTCATCGTGGCAGATGCAGCCGACATCTGGATTTACAATACAATCCAGTTGCGCGGGCTGAGCAAACGGGTGTCCGGGTTCAAGTTCTCGCCAGTTGGCTCCGGTGGCGAATTACGCTGGGTCTCATTGAAGAACTAATCTTCTAAGAACAGCTCCGGAGCGGGGATGACCTGCTCCGGTTCGACGTAGCCAATGTCCGCATCTGATCCACTCGCAACAGGACGAACACCAGACGATGCTCCGGTATATGCTGCGCAGAGTGCTCCTGATTATCCCGGCGCTGTTCGGCCTCCTGGTATTGACATTCGTCATGTTGCGCGTCGTGCCGTCCGATCCGGCAGCGGCGCTGGCCGGGGAAAACTCAACCGCCGCGCAGATCGAAGAAATCCGTAAGTCTTACGGCTTCGACAAGCCGCTTTACCAACAATTCTGGGTGTATTTCGGGCAGGTCGTAACCGGTGATTTCGGCACCTCGCTGTATTCGAACCGACCCGTCGCCGACGACATCAAGTTCTTCCTGCCAGCCACGATCGAACTGACAGTTGTCGCGTTGTTCTTTGCGGCTCTATGGGGTGTTGGTATCGGCACGTTGGCGGCGGTCTGGCACAATTCAGCGTTCGACCATGTCGTCCGGATCGTCACTGTCGCTGGACTGGCGGTCGCATCATTCTGGTTCGCGATCCTGCTGCAAATGCTGTTCGCGATGGAACTCGACTGGCTGCCGTTGCGCGGCCGATTGTCGACCGGCGTGGCCGCGCCACCGCATATCACTGGTTTGTATCTGATCGACTCTCTTATCGCGTTGCGCTTTGCAACCTTCGTCGATGCGCTGCATCACCTCATCATGCCGGCATTTACGTTGTCTCTTGGCGGCCTCGCAACGATTGCAAGGTTTACGCGTTCAGCCGTCCTTGACACGTTGCAAAAGGATTTCGTGACCTACGAATTGGCAGCTGGTTATCCGAAATGGCGGATCGTTGCCATTTACGTGCTGCGCAATTCGCTGGTCACGCCGGTGACGCAGATCGGGCTGTTGTTCGGTGCGTTGATTTCCAGTGCTGTTGCGATCGAGTCGATCTTCGACTGGCCGGGTATTGGCTCATACATGGTGCAGGCGATTTTCACGTCTGATTACAAATCTATCCTCGCGGTGACATTGGTTGTCGGCATCATTTATGCGATCGTTAACCTGATTGTCGATCTCGTTCACGCCCTGATCGATCCGCGCGTAGCGGAGCAACTGTGATGCCATCTGGGGTAACGCCAAATATTACGACGCTTGTGCGTGGAGCGAACGAACTTGAGCGAGCACAGTGCTGATCATCAAAAAATTTCTGCGCGACATCCCCGCCGTTTTGGGTTTTTGCATCATTGTCGTCGTGATCACCATTGCACTGCTTGCATCGTTCATCGTGTCCGATAAGAGCATAGCGTTCGATTCCAACATCCTGATGCGACTCAAACCGCCAAACGCAGAACACTGGTTTGGCACCGACCATCTTGGCCGCGATATTTTCACAAGGGTCATCCTCGGCACGCGCGGTGCGTTGATGATCGCGCTCACGGTTGTTGGCATTGCGATCTCCATAGGCGTGCCGATGGGCCTGATCGCCGGTTATCGCGGCGGGCTCCTGGGCGACCTCATCATGCGACTGACGGATGTGTTTCTGGCCGTGCCGCAATTGATCCTGGCGGTAGCGCTGGCCCAGCTCCTGTCGCGCGGAATTACATCGGCGATGCTGGCCTTGGCGTTGACGTACTGGCCGTTCTTCGCACGCACGGCCTACGGCGAGACGCGGCGCGTGCGGTCGGAATTATTCATCGAGGCTCTGCAAGGGCTTGGCGCTAGCGATTGGCGGATCATGATCGCGCATGTGCTGCCAAACATCGCCTCGCCAATCATCGTGCGCGCCACGATCGGCATGGGCTTTACAATCCTGACCGCCGCCGTGCTCGGTTTTCTTGGTGTTGGCGCGACACCGCCTGATCCCGATTGGGGCCTTGCGATCGCCGAAAGCCGGCAGTATTTGCCGGAACATTGGTGGTTTGCCACATTCCCGGGCCTGGCAATCCTGATCACGGTACTTGGCTTCAACCTGTTCGGTGATGGTCTCCGCGATCTCGTTGATCCAAAGTTGAGGCGGTCACGGTAACAATGGAGCCGATACTATCAATTCGCGATCTCAGGATTTCGATTCCGACAGACGAGGGCAAAGCTCAAATCCTCGATCACGTCAATGTCGAACTTCCACAAGGAAAGATTGTTGGAGTTGTCGGTGAGTCGGGCTGCGGAAAGTCAACGCTGATCCGCGCGATCCTCGGCATCATGCCGAAGCAGACGGTGATCGAGAGCGGATCAATCCTGTTTCGCGGACGTGATCTGCTCACGTTATCGCAGCGCGAAATGACGCACGAGATCCGCGGCCGATTAATCGGCTTCATTCCGCAGGACCCGTACCTCGCGCTCAATCCGGTATTCAAGGTCGGCAAGCAGTTGCTGGAAATATTGCGCTGCCATGGTCTGCCGAACGAAACCGCGCCGAAGCGGATCGATAAACAGACAATGGCACGCTACCGCGGCCACCTTATCGACACCTTGAGGGCAGTGCAGGTTCCCGACCCGGAACTCGTGCTTGAGCGTTATCCACACCAGTTCTCGGGTGGACAACGACAGCGCATCCTGATTGCAGCCGCTCTTGCCTGTCGACCCGAGGTCATTCTCGCCGATGAACCGACAACGGCGCTCGACGTCACCACGCAACTCCAAATCTTGAAGCTATTAAAAAACCTTGCCGGTGAATTTGACGTGTCGATGCTATTCATCACGCATGATTTTGGGGTGGTGGCGCAGCTGTGCGACGACGTATCGGTAATGTATGCAGGCCAGACCGTGGAGGCAGGTCCGACGCGCGCGATCCTCGACGAAAGCCGGCATCCCTACACCGAATTGCTGATCGGTTGCCATCCTGACCGGGCAAGCGATATATCTGGTATTTCCGGCCAGGTGCCCTCGCCATTGGCGCCTCCCGCCGGTTGCCGCTTTCATCCCCGCTGCCCCAAGGTGATGAAGGGCTGCAGCCTGGCGCGGCCAGTTCCGCGCCCCGTCGGCGGATCAGGCCACGACGCTGCCTGTTTGCTTTACGACAAGGGGCCGGTAGCACCATGACGCCACCGCTTCTCTCCGTCGACGACGTCGCCACCGTGTTTGGTGGCCAGAAACGCTTTCTCATGCCTGTCCGTCCACTGGTGCGCGCGGTGGATGGCGTCACGTTCGATATTCGCGACGGCGAGATATTCGGGCTTGTCGGCGAATCTGGCTGCGGCAAATCCACATTGGCCAAAACGATATTCGGCCTGCTGCGCGAAGCATCCGGTGGCATCGAACTCGAAGGGCGAACCGTTTCCGGCGCCGCCCCGAAGCAGGCCCGTCAATTGCGTCGCGATATTCAGTATGTCCATCAGGACCCCGGCGC
>JBPCWB010000437.1:0-2656 GCA_051009955.1 Hyphomicrobiaceae bacterium
ACCCTACGGTTTTCACGCTTTGTCACGGGGAAGTTTGGCGTTTGTCACTGCCTTTGGCACCTCGCAATCACGGCCCCAGACCAGTCTGTCTTCATCCCGCGGCGAGTCATCGATGAGCAGGCGGGATGGATCGTCAATCGCTGGGATTTCACAAGCCGGCGTCCGCTAAGGGTCGCCGGAATCATCCAACTAGACAGACAATGGAGTGTCTCAAATGATCAAACATCTTGGTGTAATATCGCTCGCCACGCTTGCAACTCTGGTTGTCGGAGTTGCGGCAAGCGGGCCTGCTTCTGCTGCGTTATGCAAGTCGCATTCCCACGTGGGTGTTAGCACCCTGAAAGTTCACAAGTCAAAGGCGATGCGTCAGGCCAAACGACGCTGGTCAAAGGCAGTACGGCTCCATGACGGCAAGCGCTATGCGCGCTGGGCATTCGCTGTCAACAAGTCGGTGTCGATCCGCAAGATTGGCCACCGCTGGCGCGCCAGAGCGCGTGGCCGCGGCTGCATGGGACCAACGAGCATCACGACGCTCACGCAGTAAACACCGGTGTTGTGCGATGGCGGATCCTCCGCCTCGCACTCACGGGCGCGCGTTGGGCTGTTTCGCGGATGCTTCGACCGATCAAAAAACGGTGGAGCGGCTGGATCGGTCCGATCAGGAATTCATCGCAACGCGTAGTTGGACTTGCCGATTGCGGCAACATCAACGCACACAGTCAAGGAATGAAACGCCATGAAGTCTTCGACAAAATCGCTCGTTGCCGCCGCATTCGTTACCATTGCTGCGAGCAGCGCAGCAAGTGCCTACGAGTGCAATCCCTTTCGGACGCAGCACTCTGAAGCCAAGCCGGTCAGAGTACAGGCGATTGGTCACGCACGAGCCAAATGGCAGGCAGACATTCGATCTCGCTATGGCTTGTCATGGTCATTGTGGAAGATCGCCAAGGCGAAATCCACCAGGTGCCGCAGGCTGCCAAATTCATGGTTGTGCTTTGCGATCGCAAAAGCCTGCCGATGGGTGCCTGTTTCATAGTCGATAAGCCACGACCGCAACAAATGGAGGCTTCGTGCCTCCCTTTTCGATTCCGATTTTCCCGCTGTGTTGCGACGCTGGCGTCCTGCCGGCGCCGGCAGACGTGCGGTACGATCAACCAACCGTCGCACAGCAGCTGCTTTGAATGCAGGTCACAGTCCGTCAGACTACTTCCGGATCAACATCGCCGTCGGTCGATTGTGCTCGTTTGTCAGAATGTATGCATACGAGCCGGCGCGTATTCCAAAACATTTCTCGCGCCCGTCCTGCCACCAGCCCGGCTTCAAACAAAGTCGGTCATTCTCGATCCGCCAGGTCCCATGGTCCAATTCGTACTGCTTGCCTTTCTTGCCGACCGTCAGGACTTCAATTTCCATCTGGCCGCCTGCAAGAAGCTTCAAAGCAGTCGGACCACTTCGACTAGGCGTATAGATTTCGATGCCGGGTAAGAACTGTCTGAGGCGTTCGCCTTTGAGAAGTTTCCCGGCTTCAGACGCAGGTGGCTGAAGCCTGTTCGTTCTCGACGCGACTGGATCGCGAATCACCCATGGTAATGGCCGATCTTCGGGTCCGATTGCCGTCATCCTCGAACCATCACGCAGAATCCACGTGCAGAGTTCTCGGCCATGATAGTACCATTTGAACGTCATGCAGAACTGGTCGGACTTCGAGCGCCAGGTGCCGACATCCGCTTGTAGTCTTTGGCGAAGGGAAACATTGCGCAACCATTCCAGATCAAGTCGACGGTCGCTGTGGATTCGAACCGATAGCGGTTCGAATCCAAAGACGCGAAGATCAATTCTGGACCCACCAAGGACCTTCTGGTGTTGGTCACCGGTGACCAACAAGAGACGTGGTCCGAACTCCTTGGACGCAGTCTGTCCAAGCCCTGACAACCACGCTGCCACAGCCGTGATGACACACGTTGCCGCAATGCAAGCGGTGATCAACGCAATTCTGTGCCTCTTCAGACGGGCTAATTGAGACCCCGGCTCAAGCACCGCCGAATTGGGGACTGTTTCGGCTTTGGCCGGCGAAGCGCTGTTCGTGAAGACCGAGAGCGAATTTGGCATGATGCCGACGTTGACCTCAGTGACGTCTGGCTCCGTTTCGTCCAAACCATCAGGTGTCGTTCCTGCTTGTGGTGACTCGGCAGGGGCAGAACTGTCCGCTTGGCAATCCGAACTTTCCTGGTCCCCGCTGGCGCTACGTATGACTTCGCCAACTCTTACTGTTTCAGCGTCAGGCGCAGCGCCAAGTTCATTGGTAAGGAGCGTGACCAGATCTTCGAAGCAGCGCAGGGCTTCAGCCCGCCGCCCCAGTCCGGCCAAGGCAAGCATCATGCTGCGACGGGAATCTTCACGAAGAGGGTCCAATGCAATGGCCCGCTGGGTGACGTCCAGCGCTTCTTCATACCGAGCATCAGCGAGCAATTGCCCAGCCAATTTGGAACGGGCATCCAGGATCATACCACGAAGTCGAGATCGTTCGGCAGCGAGCCAGTTCTCCCATTCGGCTTCCGGAATGCTCAAACCATCGAGCAATTCCCCGCTATAGATCTGATCGGCTTGCGAAAGCGCCTCTGGCGTGCCGTCGGCGCACAACGCTTCAAAGTGCGCG
>JBPCWB010000438.1:0-3128 GCA_051009955.1 Hyphomicrobiaceae bacterium
GGCAGGGCGATTGTTCGGAGAATTTGGTTTCGTCCTGGCTGTTGCCGTCTGCATTTCATCGTTCGTCGCGTTGACGGTCGTGCCGATGCTGGCGTCCCGCCTGGGCGATGATGACGATCGCGACCAATCGTCTCCCACGGAGAGACGGCAAGGCCCTCTGACGCGCACTTATGCCACGATCCTCGATCGGGCACTTGCGGCGCCGCTCGTCGTGGTTGGGATTTGCGCGGTCGTTCTGGCGGGCGCCATGATCACTTATGGCTCGTTGGGTGAGGAATTGGTGCCGGAAGAGGATCGCGGACGCCTATCCGTTCGTGTTCTGGGGCCGGACGGAACCACGTTGGATTACACCGATCGCCAGGTAGAGAAGATCGAACAAATTCTGCGGCCGTACGTTGAGGATGGCACGGTAAAGACGCTATTCTCGGTCACGGGCTGGTATGATTTGAATCGAGGGTTCGTCAGTGCGCCGCTCCGCGACTGGTCCGGGCGCAGCGTTAGCGAGAGCGAAATCGCGCGACGTATCAATCAAAAGCTGGGCCGGATTCCCGGTGCCCGGGCACGCGTTCGCCGCCGCAACAGTCTCAACTTGCGCAGCGCCGGCGGCGGATTGCGGATGGCGTTGACCGGTGCGAATTACACGACGATTGCCGAGGCAGCAGACAAACTCGTACTCGCCCTCGAACGAGACGTTCCGCATATTCAGAACCTGCGCATCGAATTCCGCGCGACGCAACCACAGCTGTTTGTTCGGATCGATCGCCAGAGGGCCACGGATCTCGGCGTGTCGATTGATGATCTTGCAGCGACGATGAAGGCCCTGGTGGACAGCGATGAAGTCGCGGAATTGACCGTCGACGACGATCGGGTCCCGATTGTATTGCAGGCCAAGAATGGCGCGATCAACGATCCGAGTGACCTGCGCAATCTATTTGTCAGTGCCACCGGAGGCCGACTGGTACCACTGTCGCAACTGATTACGCTCAGCGAATCAGCGGTCGCGGCCGAACTGGATCGTCATGGTCAACGCCGCGCCATCGAGATCTTCGCTGACCCGGTCGAAGGCTATTCACTTCGCCAAGCCGTCGACGCCGTTCAAGCGCTTGCCGACCAGACTCTGCCGTCCGGGATCGGACTGCTGTTCCTCGATGAGGCCGCGGCCCTCAATGAAACCAAATCCGGTGTCGCGCTGACCTACATTGTCGCCCTGCTCATCGTGTTCTTGGTGCTCGTCGCGCAGTTCGAGAGCATGACCAGCGCGCTTGTGGTTCTTCTGACCGTTCCGTTCGGCGTCTGTGCGGCGATCTTTGCGCTTGGGCTGACCGGCACGACCATCAACATCTATAGCCAGATTGGCGTTCTGATGCTGATCGGGATTATGGCCAAGAACGCAATACTGATGGTCGAATTCGCAGATCAGTTGCGCGAACAGGGCCGCAGTGTCCATCAGGCAGCCCGTGAGGCGTCGCTGGTCCGGCTGCGGCCGATTGCGATGACGATGGTGTCCACAGTCTTGGCCGGGCTGCCGCTGATCCTCGGCAGTGGTGCCGGCATCGAGGCGCGCGCGGCAATCGGATGGGTCGTCTTTGGCGGCCTTGCACTGGCAGCCGTTTTCACGCTGATGCTAACGCCAACCTTGTATGTTTTGATCGCTGGTTGGGTGAAGCCGCGCAGCACAGAGGCTGATCGCGTGGCGGCAGAGCTAGACGAAGCCGGTCATCTCATTGAGACCAGCGGATCGAGCCGCTAGCAGGACTGAATTCAATAAACCGGAGGACTTCTGAATGACGACACGGGCAGTCGGATATATCGGACTTGGCCGCATGGGCGGCGGCATGGCGCACAATCTCCTCAAGTCACTTGGTGCACTCTACGTGTTCGATCCGATCCCCGAGGCAGTGAAGACTTTGCAGGAAGCCGGCGCCACTGTCTGCGCCAGAGCCGCGGATTTGGCCCAACAGTGTGACGTCGTCTTTATTTGTGTGCCGTTCGCTCCCGAGGTGCGCGCTGTCATGTTTGGTAGCGACGGGGTCGCGAGCGCGGCCCGCCAAGGCCTCACTGTCATTGATACGACGACCCTCGATCGGACCGACGCGCTGGCGATTGCGGACGAAGCCGCACAATCCGGAATGGCTTACTGGGACTGTCCGATTTCCGGAATGCCGTTTCGGGCGCAGGACGGAACGCTCACGGTGATGTTCGGCGGCACGAAGGAAGCGTTTGCCGACGCCAAACCATTGCTTGAAAGCTTTGGTGAATTCGTCGTCCACTGTGGGCCACTCGGATCAGGACAGGCCATGAAGGCGCTCAACAATGTCATCTACAACGTAAACATTGTCGCGCTGTGCGAAGTGCTGCCGTTGGCCGTGTCCGTCGGGCTTGATCCCAATGAGGTCGCACGGGTCGTTACGTCGGCCAGTTCGCGAAGTTTCGCGTCCGAGTATTTCGTGCCGCGGATGATGGATCGTGTCTTCGATTACGACTTTGCGATGGAAGATGCCTATAAGGACATCGTCAACGTCCAGAAGATGGGGGTCGATAAGAAAGCAATGCTGCCCGTCGTCAACGCCATGATCGCAAGCTATCAGGCAGCAATGGCCGCAGGTTATGGTCGCGAGCCAAAAAGCGCGATGCTCAAAATTTACGAGGACGCCCTCGGCGTCCAGTTCCGCCATCCGGAAGAGAAGGCCTAGGCGTTACCGCGCTGGCCCATGGGACTCGGATCATGCTCGCTCAAGTGCACCACAAATTAGCTCGGCCGCTTCATCGATCATGGTTCGATCAACGTCCAAATGAGCACAGGCCCGCACATACGGGCCCATCGTGGACAGGTGGACGCCTTGATGGCGAAGTTCCGCAGTCAGCTGGTGACTTGTCGTGCCGGCACCCCGAGGATCGAAAAAGACCAGATTGGTTTCGGGATCGATAACCGTGACCCCGCTCATCTTGGCAAGAGCGTTGGCGAGTTGTTTTGCGTTGGCGTGGTCATCGGCGAGGCGTTCGACATTGTGTTCGAGGGCGTAGCTGCAGGCGGCAGCACACACGCCTGCCTGGCGCATCGCCCCGCCGATCCGCTGCTTCCATCGCCAGGCCCGGTCGATGAAGTCGGCGCTGCCTGCTAATACGGC
>JBPCWB010000439.1:0-3315 GCA_051009955.1 Hyphomicrobiaceae bacterium
CGTCACAAGGCCCGATGGCAGTTGCTCGATCCAGACCAGCCTGCAATTGTCCACCGTCGATCTGAGAAATAGTCCTCAGAGAGCAAGGATGTCCAGATATGCATCAACGTACCCGGGATCAGGTCGATTGGGAGCAGCCCTTTCCGCACGACGAGTATGTCGCGCGACAAAGCAATGTGCGCCGGACGCTCAAGACACACGGATACTCGGGGATACTGGTTACCAGTCCGGCCGACCTGAACTATCTGCTTGGCTATGATCAGGTTTGGTTCTCACATGATACACTTTGCTCATGCTTCCTACCGGCACACGACGATGAGAACCTGTTCTTCGACAATGATGGTCACGAATTGCTCGTCTCAACGTATCCCGAAATTCGCAACGTTTGTTTTTATAAACGTGGCAAGACTGTCGACCATATCAACTGCATTTCCAATGAGGTAACTCATCGTGGCTGGGCCCAGGGGACGATCGCTCTGCAGCCGCGATGTTATGGCCCGCATCCCGATCACGTCCGCGCAATCGGGTGCAATTGGGAGAACGCCGGCGCGAAGATCGCGGACGGTTCCGATCTGATTGAGGATCTGAGACTGATCAAGTCGCCGCGCGAGGTCTCAGTGATCCGGCAGGCCGCGGCGATCGCGACAGCTGCCATGGCGGCGGCCCGGGACTCGATCCAGGTTGGAATGCGCGAGACCGAGCTCGAAGGCGTGATCGTCGGCGAGATGATGAAGCGGGGCGGCGGTTATCCAGGCTTGCGCTCAATGATCGGTGGTGGCCCAAGGGCGGGACTCCATCATGAGCCGCCCTCGCATCGCAGGTTTCGAGCTGGCGAAATCGTTCATGTCGACTTCTGTGCGTCCCTGCATCGCTACCACGTCAATATCTGTCGCAGTTTTGCCCTCGGGGAGGTCGACGCACGATGGATTGACCTGTTTGACCGCAATGAGCCGATGATGGACGTGCTTGTGAGTGAGATTCGTCCCGGCGACTCGATGGCCAAGATGCATGAGATAAGTGTCGCCTTCGCTCAGGAGCACGATTTGGCCCGTTTCGACTGGCTCATCGGTGGCTATACGCTCGGTATTGCCGTGCCGCCCGACTGGGTTGGTCGCCATCGCCCGCAGCCTCGCGAAGACATCCCTCCGCCGTGCCTCAACCCTGGCCTCGTCATGAACTTCGAGAACCAGTACGACACGTATAAAGAGGACTGGTCAGGTGCACCGGGCGCTGGTCTGATCGACACGCTCCTGATGGGGGACAACGCATTTGAAATACTGACGCCGCTGTCGCGGAAATTGGTTCAGGTTGGTTGAAACGTCTGAACAATCCCGGCCATCTTCTGGCGTTACAATGGCAAGCATCATTGCGGGTCTCGCGCTTAGCCTCCACAACGCGAAAAAAATCCGAATTTCAGGCGATCTGATTTCGCAGTTCAGCTTGCCCCATTTGCAGGCGCTTGAGGTTGTCCAGCAGAACGTCAATCACATTGTCTTCATAACGCCTGGTCTCACCGCCCGTATGTGGTGTGAGAATGACATTGTCCAAGTCCCATAGCGCAGACTTAGACTGCAAGGGTTCTGGATCGGTCACGTCAATTCCCGCACCCGCGATCTGTCCATCTTTCAGCGCAGCAACGAGGGCGTCGTGATCGGCACAGCCCCCTCGTGCGACGTTGATGAAGAATGCCGACTCGCGCATGGCCGAAAAGGCGTCCTGATCCATCAATCCCCGCGTCTCGTTTGTCAGAGGGCAGGCCAGAACAACGACATCCGCACGTGGCAGCAACGATAAGAACTCACTCGGAGCATGCAGTTCGTCGATGTTGGGATCAGATTTGGAAACATCTCGTCGGATGCCCCAAACGACCAATCCGAAGGCCTTTGCAAGCTTTGCTATACGACCGCCGATTTGACCCGTGCCGTAGATCAGCAACACCTTTCCCGGAAGTTCATCTTCGCGACTGGAAATGTTCGAGATCATTGGCCGCCAATATCGGCGTCTCTGATTGTCGCGGCTGTAGTGCAGTTGTCGCGTCAGACCCAGAATGAGGGCGAGAGCGTGATCGCTCACGGCATTTGCATTGACGCCGGCTGCATTTGCCAACCGGACGCCGCGCGCGGCGATGGCCGACCGGTCGAATTGGTCGTATCCAACAGCACAAACCTGGATGAAACGCAGTGCCATTGCACTTTCCAGGAGACTGTTCTGCCAGAAGCCGGACGCCACTAGCACGTGCCCTTCAGCAATGCGCTGATGCGTGTCTTCAGGAGTCCACGTCTGAAAATGTTTGATGCTGGTGCCTCGCTCCGCAAACCGCTCCGACAGGCGATAAGCGCTATGGGCAAAGTGAATGCAAAGATCGCTGGAAGTCGGAAAAGTGCCCATCTTCAATTCCTTTTGTTCAACTTCGCTAGCTAGGGTCGCTTCTAGAACAGGGCGGTGGTCCTACTCCGCAGTCGATTGGGTCCGATATTGAAGCCGCTTCAGCCGACGTACTGAACTGTCGGCCAAGGCTGGAAAGTACGCAATGCGAACGTAGATCTTGTCACAGTCATGGGGCAGGTTATCTTGACCATTGCCAACTGGAGCGTTCCGGATCAGATGAACAGGTATTTGCTTCCATTGATGTTCGTTGCGGCCAGCATCGCACAACCGGTTCTTGCGGACAGCTCGTCTCCCAGACTTGCGGCTTATTACGAACGACAAATGGCGATCGTCGGGACCCAAACATATGCATGGATCGGGGACGAATCGCCGACCCTACAGCCATTCGAGGCCGTCCAGGTCGGTGTCGGACAAAGTTGGTTCTACGTGCTGACAGTTGCTGGCACGCTTATTGGATTTCGCGAAGATCATGCGCAGCGGATTGTGCTCATGAGCGGGATCAAACGGTTTGCGTCCGGCCGCAGCGGCGTATTGGCCATCGCAACTGACGATACGCTGTGGCGGATGTCGCGTGCGGGCAAAAACAAGCAGCGCATTGCCGATGATGTTTCAGCCGCTGCCGTTGGTGATGGCGCCAACTATTACATAACGTCATCCGGGGCGCTGTTCGTCAAGGGCAGCGCTCATCGCGGACAGTATGGCGACGGCAGGCTGAAGTCGACCAAACGTTTCGTCCAGACAGCGACGGATGCTCGCCAAATAACCGCGCATACGGGCCATGCCGTTCTGCTCAAGGCGAACGGCGATGTGTTGGGGACCGGCGGCAATATTTATGGCCCGGTCGGCCGGCACGGCCTTGGTGACAAAGCGGTGCGCTGGAGCAAGATCTTGTCAGGTGCGCGGTCGATTGCGACCGGCTCTTCACAC
>JBPCWB010000440.1:0-2917 GCA_051009955.1 Hyphomicrobiaceae bacterium
TCGTCATGCGCTCCGCCACGAGCCGCGGTTTGAGGACCATCCAAAGTCGCAGTGTAATGTCGGCGTCTTCGGCCGCGTACTCCGTCGCTTTGTCGATCGGCACCCCGGCAAAGGTCTTGTCGGCGGCTTTCTTGCCGGGCGCGTGTGCGATGACCTGTTTGAATGGGATACAGCTATGTCCGAGATGGCGTCGTGCGAGATCGTCCATGCCCTGACCGCCGCGACCGCCGTCCAGAGCGTACGAGATCAACATCGTGTCATCGAATGCCACGATATCGATCCCATAGCGTTTCAGAACGAGAATATCGTACTTGAGGTTTTGCCCGATCTTGAGCACCGAGGTATCTTCGAGGATCGGCTTCAAGGCCGCCAGTGCGTCGCGCAAAGGCAACTGATCGATGTCGGCCTGCTGTTCGAGATTGAGGCCGCCATCCGACGCCTGATGGCCGACAGGCACATAGCACGCTCTGCCCGGTCGGGTCGCAAGCGAGAAGCCGACGAGATCGGCCTGCATCGCGTCAAGGCTGGTGGTTTCGGTATCGAACGCGAAATGACCAACGTCGCGCGCTTCAGAGATCCATTGCTCAAGCGCGTCCAGCGTCGTCACCGTCTCGTAGAGCGATCGATCGATGGCCGGTTCGGACGCAAGTCGCGCATTGAACGCGACGACGGCCTGCGGGGTGGCGGCGCCGGCCGCTAATTCCCCGGCGCCAGCGGATGCGGCCTTCTTCGCAATCGTCGAGCCGACCGACTTGGCCGGCGCCGGCGGTGGCTCAGCGTCCAAAGCTTCTGCGATCTTGCGCGTCAGCGTGTTGAATTCCATTTCGGTTAGGAAGCCGAGCAGCGCATCGGGCTTCGGTTCGTGCACCCCCATCTGCTCCGGTGTGACGGAGACCGGTACATCTTGCTTGAGGCGGACAAGGTCGCGTGAAATCCGCGCCTGATCGGCATATTCGATGAGTTTTTCACGTCGCTTCGGCTGCTTGATTTCGCCAGCACGCTCCAGCAGTGAGTCGAGGTCGCCGTACTCCTGAATGAGTTGGGCGGCCGTTTTGACGCCGATGCCGGGAACGCCTGGAACATTGTCGACGGAGTCACCTGCGAGCGACTGCACGTCCACCACCCGGTCCGGCGCGACGCCGAATTTTTCGACGACTTCGTCGGGGCCGATTCGCTTGTTTTTCATGGTGTCGAGCATGTCGACACCAGGCTGGACAAGCTGCATGAGATCCTTGTCGGACGACACGATCGTCACTTCCCCGCCGGCATCGGCAATGGCCTGGGCATAGGTCGCGATGAGATCGTCGGCTTCGAAGCCCGGCAATTCGACGCACGGAACGTTAAAGGCCTTCACGGCGTCCCTGATGAGAGGGAACTGCGGCACCAGTTCTTCCGGCGGCGGCGGCCGGTTGGCTTTGTAGTCGGCAAAGATTTCGTTGCGGAATGTTTCGGCACCGGCGTCGAATATGACCGCGAGGTGTGTTGGCTGATCGCCAGCTTTGGTGTCGGCCATCAGCTTCCATAACATCTGACAGAAGCCGTGGACGGCGCCCACCGGCAGGCCGTCTGACGGTCGCGTCAAAGGGGGCAGGGCGTGGAAGGCGCGAAAGATGTAACCGGAGCCATCGATCAGATAGACGTGGCTTCCCTTGGCGATCGGAACCGGCTCACCATCCGGAACGGATGTCCGATTCTCGCGTGGCGGAGATTTCTGTTTGCTATCGGCTGTGTTGGTCATGAACTCAATTATAGTTCGCCGCTTGGCAATGCGCGAGTGGCAGATGCGCCGAAATCGCTGTTGTGCTGTTGCACGAGCGCGTTGCTGGCAATTCTGGATGCCGTCAAAGGGGGAATGGCCATCGGCTTGAGGCCGTCGCAATTGCAAGCGCTGCTATCGAACACGCCGCACCCGTCTGCGTTGTGTGCCGGACCGCCGATCCATAACTTGTCAGATTGAGCGATTGCTGCGGCTCATCTGGTGGAGGGACCACGAATTGAGAGTTCGAACGGTTCTGTTCTCGCGCGTTGAAGGGGTAAGGTTGATAGAAACACTGAACAGTTAAGCGTATTGGCAGGATCGGACAACGTGTGATGGAAAGCGAAGGAATACTAACTCAAAGTGAGGTTCCGACCGGAGCACCATCAAAGAGCCTTCCCGAATGTCACAGCCGGATCAATTGTTAGCCAGGTAAGCGAACCACCCAATGGCCCAACGAACCTTTGCACTCAGGGCTGCCGCGGCACCAATCAAGGGGGCGTTGGCGGGGATCGGCAGGCTCCAGCGCCAGATCAGCTATAAAGAGGCTGTGCCGGGAAGTCGAAACCCGCCCCGGTCCAAGTATCAGGCAAGGAGCACCGCGGAGCAGGTTACATCAGGAATTGATCTGGCCGGCAGGAACATATTGGTAACGGGTTGCAACTGCGGGCTTGGATTGGAAACGATGCGCGTCCTGGCACTGAGAGGTGCGCATGTCTTCGGTACCGCGCGTTCGTACGAGCAGGCGGAACAGGCATGCTCCAGTGTTCAGGGACAAGCGACACCGCTGGTCATCGAACTCACTCAGTTCGACACCATCATGAGCGCTGTAGAGCAGTTCAAAACCTACGGCATCCCCTTGCATGGTTTGATCCTGAACGCCGGTGTCATGCAGCTTCAGAAACTCGAGTTGGTGTACGCGTTGGAGAAGCAGTTCGTCGTCAATCATCTCGGTCATTTTTTGCTCGCGAGGGAGTTGCTCCCTGCACTCGCGCAAGCCGATGCGGTTCGGGTGATTACGCTCAGCAGTCGCGCCTATACCTGGGCACCTGCTGCCGGTATCGACTTCGACAACCTTGACGGTTCCCGGTCGTATGATCCGCGATCGGCATACGGACAATCGAAGCTTGCCAACGCGCTGTTCGCGAGAGAACTGGCGCG
>JBPCWB010000441.1:0-7376 GCA_051009955.1 Hyphomicrobiaceae bacterium
GAATTGAGTGCATCTCAAGTCATCAGGCTCAAAACGAAAGGACGCAGCGAGATGCTCCAGACGACGCTTGCCACGATCTTTGTTACCGCAGCAGCTGCGCTTTTCCTACCGGGCATTGGATACGCGCAGAATTATCGGCTGCTCGGCGAAGAGATTGCCAAGTTTGAACGCGAGACAGACACCTTCGAGATCGACAGACGCGCCGGCCCATTTGATCAGATCAAGATCCAGTCCGAGCGGGCGTCGATCGAACTTGTCAGACTCCGCATAATATTCGGGAATGGCGAGCGCCGCGACGTTGATCGCAAACGCACGGTGGAAGTCGGCCGCGACGGCATTACAGTGGATCTGCGAGACCGGGGGCGCAGAATATCTCGCGTCGAAGCGACGTATCGTACGATCGGTGGTCGCGGCGGACGCCGTGCCATTGTATCGCTGCTCGGGCGCGAGGCTCCGCGCGTCATCCAGCAGCCGGGCTATCGGGCACTCAAGTCCGTGACGAGCGATTTGCGCAATGAGCGCATCGTGATCGATATTGGCGGCGGTGCCGGCCGTTTTGATGCGATCCAACTCGGTGTGGCTCGCCGCGATGTGTTTGTGGAGCGCATTGTTGTTGCGTTCGGCAACGGTGATATTCAGTCCCGACGCCTCAATCGATGGATCGATCAGGACAGCGCAACTCGACCAATTGAACTCGAGCGCGGACGACGCACCATTCGTGAGGTCACGATTGTCAATCGCGGTTCGCGGACGCGGGACATTGCGCGCTTTACGCTTTACGCCAAAGCCGCCGAGCAACGCCGTCAGCCGGATACAGATCGCTTCGGCCCGCGACCTAGGCTCAGTCGCGGCAATCAGCCTATCGGTTATGATCGTCTCGGCCGCATTCGGACGCGGCCTGGCAGTGAAAGCGAACGGATTACGGTTGGCCGCGATGCCGGACGTTTCAGCCATCTGGCGCTCGGTGCGGTCGACAACGACGCCTTCATCCGAGAGATCGTCGTGACCTATGGGAGCGGTAAGCGCGACCGAATCGTCGTCGAACGCCAATTGCTCAGTGGCACCGTATCGCCAAGCATTCGCCTGGACGGGAATCGATTCATTCGCTTCATGAATCTGGTTGTGCAGTCGCGACCCGGGCGACGTCCGGCAATCCTGACGGTCTTCGGAACAGGGAACGATGGGGGACGGGCCGGCCCGGCACGCAAGCCGGAATGGATCACTCTCGGCTCTGGCCGGCCACCCCGTTTCAAGCCACGAACGGACACGTTCCGCGTTGGCCGCGGCAAAGGCCGTTTTACCGCATTCCGTATGGCCGTTCGACGCCATGATGTGCGTTTCAAGGGCATCACCGTGTTCTTCGACGATGGCTCGGCTCAGGACTTTCCGTTTTATGCAAAGGTGAAGGACGGCACCACAACCACGCCTTTCAGCCTCGGTGGCAACCCGCGAGGGCGGTTTGTCCGCAGCATTCGGGTCGAGTACACGACGACGGTCAATTTCAAGGGCTCGGCGGAGGTGGAGTTCTTGGGTCTGCGCCGCTGAATCGAGAGTCCGTTGACAACCGACCTCTTGGCGCATGAAAGCAAATTGGAAGCCTGTCAGACTGACGGAGAACGCCGCTGGCTTGAGCCAGAAACGGCAACAGGCATGCCGACGTGGAAGTTCGATATTGAGACCTTCCGTTTGGCCTCCAGGACTGCCATACTCGCCGCCGACAACCGATAATCAATGCCCAGGGAGACGGTTAATGAAAACGCGTGCTGCGGTTGCTTTTGAAAGTGGCAAACCCCTTGAGATCGTTGAAGTCGATCTTGACGGCCCGGCCGAAGGCGAAGTCCTGGTCGAGGTCAAAGCGACCGGCATTTGCCACACGGACGAATTCACGCTGTCAGGCGCCGATCCCGAAGGCCTGTTTCCGGCAATCCTCGGTCATGAAGGTGCCGGCGTGGTGGTCGATGTCGGCGCCGGCGTCAAGAGTCTCAAGAAAGGCGATCACGTCATACCGCTGTACACGCCGGAATGCCGGGAGTGCGAATATTGTCTCAATCCAAAAACCAATCTTTGCCAGGCGATCCGGGTGACGCAAGGCCAGGGCCTGATGCCAAACGGCAGCAGCCGCTTTTCGATCGATGGCAAGCCCGTCTACCACTACATGGGCACCTCGACGTTCTCGAACCATACAGTGATCCCCGAAATTGCACTTGCGAAAGTCCGCGAAGACGCACCGTTCGATAAGATCTGTTACATCGGCTGCGGTGTCACGACCGGTCTTGGTGCAGTGATGAACACGGCCAAGGTCGAGCCCGGCGCGAATTGCATCGTATTTGGGCTTGGTGGTATCGGCCTCAACGTCATTCAGGGATTGAAACTGGTCGGCGCCAACAAGATCGTCGGTGTCGACATGAACGCTGGCAAGAAGGAGTGGGGCGAAAAGTTCGGCATGACCCACTTCGTCAACCCGAAGGACGTCGATGGCGACCTCGTTGCCCATCTCGTCGACCTGACCGGCGGCGGTGCCGACTACACTTTCGAGTGCATTGGCAATGTCGACGTGATGCGGACGGCACTCGAGTCCGCACACAAGGGCTGGGGTGAGAGCATCATCATTGGTGTCGCCGGTGCCGGTCAGGAAATCAAGACCCGGCCGTTCCAACTGGTCACCGGCCGATCATGGCGTGGCACGGCCTTCGGTGGTGCGCGCGGGCGCACGGATGTGCCGCAAATCGTCGATTGGTACATGGATGGCAAGATCCAGATCGACCCGATGATTACGCACACGATGCCGCTTGATGAGATCAACACGGCGTTCGATCTCATGCACGAAGGCAAGTCCATCCGTTCTGTCGTCGTCTTCTGATGGCAGGGACAAGCAATTATTTCACGAAATGCGTGGCCAGCTTGTAGCTGGCCAACTGCTTGGGCGTGAAGACGTACAGGCTTGCGCTCGGAGTCTTCATGGCATGAATCCAGGCGCGCGCATCGACACCCATGGCGACCATGTGCTCCTGCACCTCCGCACTGATGGCCTGTCCGTGCGCCAAGCCGTCTGAGAGTTTGCCGGGCGAGGATGCTGCCGCGTAAATGCGATGGACGCCGACCCATGCCCGTCGACCTGCCGTGCGTTTCGTACCGCCGGCGAAGACGATCGGGCAGGATGACGCGCAATAGGCGTCGTCAGGCACGATTGTCTCAATGCTCTTTTCGCGGATCAATTTCGAGATGGCGAGTGCGTCTCGCACCGCTCCGCCGGGCGAATGCAAATGCAAGGACTTGATCTCGTCGCCATTGGCGGCAATGAACGTCTCGAAATCCTGCGACGTGCCGGGTTCGATGCGGCCGACGGCACTGGCCGAACCTTTCGGGCCGCGGACAAACGTCATGCGGGCGCCGATCTTCTTGGGCGACACCGGCTTGGCATAGCCAGGCAGTCGTGGCGCTTTGCTGCTGCGTCTGAGCGGTGTGGTCAGCGGCAAGTAGGGCCGCAGCTGATCGCGCCGCTTCGGCGGGTCCATGATGACCGGCTCGGTGTCGTCGGTTCGGCCGGGTAACGGCGCATTGGCCTCTTCGTAGATCACGCGCAAATCGAAAGCGAGAAATGCCACGGTCGCCACCAGCAGCAGTCGGAACACCGTCTTGAGAACAAACGCTTCCGTCAGCCACGACCATCGTCGCGAGGCCGCGCCGCGCTTGCCGTCTTGTTTGGCACCTCGTTCAGCCACGCGCCGTCCCTACTTGTCCGAGTTTCGGGCGGACGTCGTGTCAATTACGGCCAGTGTTTCGCGGACCGTCCCGGAACCCGCCGGCGCAGAACCGGCCGCGCGTCCCTCAGCTTGCCCGTCCGGATCACCTGATGCGGTCCCAGGCATCGCGTCAGGAGCGAAGCGCACCTGCATCTGCCGAAAAATCTCGGCTCCCCGCATAACGTCAGCCGCACTCATATTCTCGGCATCCAGTTCGACGCCGTCGTACTTGCGAATCGCGCCCTCGACGATGATCATGATGAAAATCAACACAGCCGGCAGCAGATCGATGGAGATGGCGCCGGCCCAGCTCGGTAAAAAGTCGTTCGCGTAGCGCAGCACCGCTTCCGGCGGCGACAGCGGCTGAAAGCGCGGCGGCACCGCGGCCTCGCGATTGAGAACCTCTTCAGACGCGCGCGCCAGCGCCTGGCTCTGGGCGCGAACCGCGCGCTCAACACGGCCGACCACTTCGGTCTGGCGGCGCTGTAGCGAGAGATCGCGTCCATCGGCAATCGGGGCGATAAACGTCTTGCCAAGATCATCGGCCGCACGCTTGACCGAGGGCGCGACCGATGTCTGCTCCAGTGCCGCGATCTGGCCAATCAGCTTCAGCGTTTCCTCACCAAAGGCATTGGCGCGGGCATCGATCGGCCCGGAGTTCGAGATCAATTCGCGCATGCGCGCGAGATGGCGACCGCCCTGCTCGTAGAGGCGCTTGACCGAGGTCCGGCTTTCCTCGACTTCCTGCGCCAGGCGATCAAGCTCGCGCGACATCTGGCTGAGCAGTTGGACAACGGTGCCCGAACCCGACGTGCCGGTCAGCGCTCCGGAGGACCGTTCCTGTTCACCCAGGCTGGCAAATCGTTTTGATGCGAGTTGGATATCGGGCAGCAGGCTTTGCGCCGCCAGCGCATTGGAATGCGCCTTGTCGAGCTGCTCCTGATAGGTTTCGGTCGCGTTCGCCATATGCTGCTCGAGGGCCGCCGAACCCGCCAGCGCCGCCGCGTTCAACCAACTGGACATGGCGATGATCATGGCCGAGCCGATGGCCATGGCGACGTAAAGCCAGGAGCGCGCCGTGGCGCTCTCGACATGCGGCAGGAAGCGCATGAGATACGACCAGAAGGCGTAGATGCCGACTGAAACGGCGACCGAATAAATCACGGCGCCGAAAAACACGACGCTTGCATTGCCGCTCAGGAGACCGCGGACGCCGAGATAGGTGTAAACGCCGCTGGCCAGCGCCAGGACGGCGAGTGTTACCTTGGTGGTGGTTTCCAGACGCGCCTGACCGAGTCGAAGTTGTTTGGCCATTCCGCCGCCTCCGTATAGTTGCGCGCGCAAGTTGTATTGGCGACGTGCGCCCGCGAGCATAAGACCGCGTAAATGGGATGCGGAGGTGGCAAGACCAAGGCCTTGGCCGCGTTCTGTTCACCATGCCAACAAATATCAGCGTATTCTGTCTGTTTCTGTCTGCGTTAACGAATCCGCCTCGCGCGCCGATCGGTGACCTTAGAGTCCGACGCGGGCGCGTGCCGCCTCGTCCCTGAGGGAGAAATCACCGCCAGCCTGGTCGGCAGCGGCCGCCGTGCACAGCCAGGCCGCGGCCTTGGCCGCCCACTCGGGTGGAATGTGCACTGACGGGTCCAGCTGGCTGACCGGATTGATTCCCGATGCTTTGATGGAAACCTGCATGTCGGTCGCGACGGTGCCCGGGCTCAAGCCGACAACGCGGATGCCGACCTCGCCATATTCCTTGTGGCCACACTTGGTCAGCATTAGGACCGCTGCCTTCGAGGAGCAATAATGGCTCCAGCCCTCCATCGCACCCGTTGCCGCGCCCGAGCTGATGTTGACGATGGTCCCGGCGCCCTGCGCCAGCATGACCGGCAGCGCCGCGCGCATGCCATGGTAGACACCCTTGTAATTGACATCGGCAACCCGCAACCATTGCTCGGGATCCGAGTCAGCGAGGTGCGCGATCGGGTCGATCAGTCCGGCATTGTTAATCAGGATATCCAGCCGCCCGAACGTATCGCAGCACGCCGCCACCAGGGCTTCAACGTCTGCGTAACGGCTGACGTCTGCTACACAGGCGATGGCCTTTTGGTTGTTTGCCGTGATCTCGGCCGCCAGCCGCTCGATCTCAGCGCCAGACCGCGCCGCCAGCACGACGGCGACGCCCTGCTCAGCAAGATAATTTGCGGTCGCCGCACCGATACCACGGCTCGCGCCGGTGACGATTGCGGCTTTCCCAGACAGCTCTCGCATCCTCAGACTCCATGATGACTGATGTGCCAACTCGGCAAATCCGAGTCATCTTGTGCACGCAAATGCCGCGGACCGAAAGACCCGATGCCGCGATTGCCGCCATCCGGCCCACCTTGCCGCATGGGAGGTGACAGCGCCCAGCACTTGCGTCACAAGAGATACTTCTCGGGCGCAATAAGACAAAGCAATCCAACCAAGTTTGTGACGGGTGAGTGTGTTGACTGCCAATATTGCCAAGCTGGTCTACTTTGAACAATGGATGGCCGGCCACGCTGTCGACATCCTCAGTGCATCCCCTGGAATTGATCTCGTCCACCTGGAATATGTGCGCGGTGCGCGGGCCAACGAGTCGGACCTACAGACGATGCACGGCTACCAGGTGATGCCGCGCACGGAATTGGACGTCGCCTATCTACCGGACCGGTCCTTCATCGAGCGGATGTCGAATCTTCTGGCGGTCTGCGCCACCGGCGCCGGCTACGACATGATCGACGTCGACGCCTGCACCGAGGCAGGCGTCATCGTATGCAATCAATCGGGTACCAACCGCGACGCTGTTGCCGAACATGCCTTCGGGCTGATGCTCGGCCTCTCGAAAAAGATCACCGCTGCAGACCGCGGCATGCGCGCCGTGGACCAACTCGATCGGGCCGGCTATGTCGGCAACGACATCCGCGGCAAGACGCTTGGCATCGTCGGGATCGGCGAGATCGGCTCGCGCACGGCGGAGATCGCGCAGGCGTTCCGTATGACGGTCATCGCCTATGACCCTTACGTATCCGCCGACGCGGTCCGTTCGCGCGGCGCCGAGAAGGTCGACTGGGAGACCCTGTTTTCGACCAGCGATTTCATTTCCGTGCACTGCCCGCGCAACGCGGAAACACTTGACATGATCAACGCCGCCGCGTTCGCGCTGATGAAACCGACGGCGTTCTTCGTGACAACGGCGCGCGGCGGCATTCACAACGAGGATGATCTGGCCGCCGCGCTCGCGGATGGGCAGCTGGCCGGGGCCGGACTCGACGTATGGTGGCAGGAGCCGACGCCGAAGAACCATCTGCTGCTGCAGTTCGACTCGGTCATCGCAACACCGCATCACGCCGGACTGACAGTTGAGGCGATGAAGAATCTCGGCGTTTGGGCCGCCGAGCAATGGATCGAGATTTTCAATGGCCGCGTACCGCCGCGCCTGATCAACCCCACGGTCTGGCCAGCCTACCAGGAGCGCTTCGCCGCCCACCTCGGCTTCCGCCCGGACGACCGCCCGCGTTGAGCCCGCGCTCGAGTAACGAGTGCTTGTCGTGAGCGGCAGCGCAATACAAACGCGCTCAAGCAGCGAGCGCACGTCGCGAGCGATAGCGC
>JBPCWB010000442.1:0-7240 GCA_051009955.1 Hyphomicrobiaceae bacterium
ATTGCGCAGCTTGCGACTGACGCGCGACGCCCGCTCTTGTGGTGCGGAACCGGCGCCAAGTTCGCGCGCGAACCCGTACTGCGGCTCGCTGAACTGGGATTCGGGGTGATCACGTCGGTCAACGGACGCGCCGTCATTCCCGAATACCATCCCCTGTCGCTTGGTGCGTTCAATGCTGCACCGGCCGTTGAAGCGCTCTATCGCGATGTCGACCTGTTGATCGTTGCCGGTGGACGCATGCGCGGTCACGAAACGCGCGACCTGCAGCTCAAGCTACCGGACAATCGGGTCCACATTGACATCGATCCCGAGGCCTGGGGCCGGACCTACACCAGTGCGCATTTCCATGTCGGCGAGGCCGGCGCCGCCTTGACGGCACTCGCCGATCGGCTCGAAGGCCGCATGCGTGTCGCAGAGGATTGGCCTCAGAAGATCGCCGCGACCCGTGAAGTCGCCCACGCTACGATGCGCGATACGCTCGGTCCCTATGCAGAGTTCCCGGCCATCGTCCGCAATGCGATGCCGGACGATGCGCTCTGGGTCCGGGATATCACGATATCCAACTCGACCTGGGGCAATCGCTATCTGCCGCTTTCGCAGCCGGAACAGAACATCTATCCTGTCGGAGCGGCGATCGGGCCCGGTTTCCAAATGGGGATCGGTGCAGCCTTCGCGGAACGCGGCCGCAAGGTCGTGGCGATGACCGGAGACGGCGGCTTTCATTTGAACATGACGGAACTTTGGACCGCCGTTCAGGAGAACGCCGATGTTGTGATCCTGGTGATGAACGACAAGGGCTACGGCGTCATTAAAGACATCCAGGACCTTCTCTACGGTGGCCGTCACTTTGCCGCTGATCCAACCGGGCCCGACCTCGAAGGGTTGGCAAACCTGGCAGGGTTGCCGTTTTGGCGCGTCAGCGCAATCGGCGAACTCGAACCGAGCCTCAATCACGCGATCGCGATTGACGGCCCTGCCCTCGTCGAAGTCGATATGACGAAGTTTGGTCGCTACCCACCCTACTTTGCCCCGCCGCCCTATGCGTCTAAGTCTGATTGAGTGATGCGGGTCTCGGGACAAGGGGTCCGTTATTCCGAGTGCCGACTTGTCAACGGAGCAGAGCGATGGCCAATGAACTCCTATTCGGAATTCAAACGAATGGAATCAAGCACGCCCATAGGGACCCCATGCCGGATGTCGATACGCGGTTTGCCATGGTTCGCGAGGCAGGCGTCTTCGACTACGTCGACAAGACGCCCGACCCCGATCAGGTCGAAGACTTTCTGAAAGCGCGCGACAAGTACGGATTGCCGATCCGCGCCGGCGGCTGGTTTTACGCCTTAGGCCAGGACGAGGCGCTGCTTGAGCACAACCTGCAGCTGGGTCGAGATCTCGGATCGTCGGTCCACAACACGCAGATCAAGTTGCATCACGCGCAGGGGCACGTTGTTAGCGATGAGGAAATTGTCGCCGCCTACCTCAGCGCGGCCGAACTCGGCGACAACTACGGCTGCGTTCCGTGCTTCGAGGTGCACGTCAACATGTGGTCGGAGGATTTTCCGCGCGTCGCGAAAGTTGGCCGCATGGTCGAGGCGCACGGTGTCGAATTCAATATGACACTCGACCATAGCCACGTGATCTTCAAGATCGACAATCAGGACGAGCAGAAGATCTTCGGCACCGACCGGAAGATTGCGTCAGGTAAATTGATTCTCAGCCCTTTCGAAAAGGGTAACGTCATTGCCGAGTGGATCGATGCCGGCTGGGTGCGCCACTGCCATGCCCGGGCCGCAGTGCCGAACAATCCCAAGAACATCACCGGCCACCATCCCGACGGTAGCGTCGGACGCGGCATTCAGTATCCCTTCATGCAACCTGCGCAGGGCGAATACCATGTCGCGTGGGACGAAAGCCTTCTTGAGCCTTGGAAGGAAGGCATTCGCATGCTAATGCGCCACCACGCGCGCGATCCGAAAGCCAAATTGGGCCAGATCTCCACGGAGTTCATTCCCGGTCCCGACTACGGTGAAGGATGCAAGTACTCGCTGTTTGAGCAGGCCATAGCCTGTGTCGTGTGGATGCGCGAGGCTTGGGCCGAGATCAGCGCGACCGAACGTCCTTGACGACGCGGCAAGACACACAGATGTCGGCCTATTGGCAATAGGGGAACAGGCTTGAGCGACGTCAGAAATGCAAAACTCGCGACGGTCGAGGACATCATCGCCGGCCTTGAGAGCGTCTCGTATATCGCCTCACGCCAGATCGCAACAGCCATTCTCATTGCGAAGAACCTGGACAAGCCCGTTCTCGTGGAAGGTTCTGCCGGCGTCGGCAAAACCGAACTGGCCCTTGCCACGGCTGCCTACCTCGACCTGCCGCTGATCCGCATGCAGTGCTATGAGGGCCTTGATGAATCAAAGGCGCTGTATGAGTGGAAGTACGGCAAACAACTCCTTTACACGCAGGTGCTCAAAGACAAGATCGGCGAAGTGCTGCAGGACGCCGACACGCTATCTTCATCGATGGATCGCCTGCACGGCTTCACCGACGTCTTTTTTTCGGAGCAGTTTCTCGAGCCAAGGCCACTTCTCAAGGCCCTGCAGGAAGAGCACGGCGCGGTTCTTTTGATCGACGAAGTCGACAAGGCAAATGAAGAGTTCGAAGCGTTCCTGTTGGAGATCCTTTCCGCGTTCCAGGTCACGATCCCGGAGATCGGAACCATTCGCACAAAGAAACCTCCGATCGTTTTTCTGACCTCGAACAATACGCGCGATATGGGCGATGCACTCAAGCGGCGCTGTCTGCATCTCTACATCCCGCTGCCTGATGCGCGCCTGGAAGAACGCATTGTGACTGCTCGCGTTCCCGATATCGATGCCAGGCTGCGCCGCCAGCTGGTGCACTTTGTGCAGGCCTTGCGCGGAGTCGACCTCAAGAAACTGCCGTCGATCAGCGAAACGATCGACTGGGCCCGTGCCTTGGTCTTGCTGCATGCTCATCAGCTTGAGCCTGCGCTGGTTCGTGAAACACTCAATGTGCTGTTGAAATTCGAGCAGGATATTGCCGCGGCGGCTCCGCAACTCAACGAATTCGTGCACAAGGCCGTCCAGGCCTCGGAGGGGATGAGTGGCTCAGCGCCCCGTTGAAGATTTCATTCGGGCCCTGCGGGCAGCGGACGTGCGCGTGTCCGTCGCTGAAGCAATGGAAGCACATCAGGTCGTCGCCGCCGTCGGTTACGGCGATCGCGCCCTCTTGAAGGATGCATTGGCGGTCACAACAGCCAAGTCAGCCGAAGAAAAGCAGCGTTTCAGCGAAACGTTTGATCATTTCTTTGCTCGCCGGCAGTTCAGCGAAAGCGATGCTGCAGGTGAAGCGAACAGAACCACACGTGATCCGATTGACGCCGAAAGTGCGTTGGCCGAGATGCTTCTCCGCAATGACCGCGAGGGCTTGGCGGCAGCCATGGAGGCAGCCGGGCAGGCTGCCGGCGTCGGCAACGTCCGCTACTTCACACAGGTCAACTTCCTCGCCCGGCGCATGCTTGAGCAGATGGGGATCAGTGAACTCGAAAACCTGATTGCGGCCGTCGCGCGCGGCGACGTCAACGGCGGGCAGCAACTGGCCGATCAACTTGAAGACGGTCGCACGCGCCTGCTGCGCGAAGCTCGCAACTTTGTGGAACGACAGCGCGAGGCGTTCGCCAGGAACGCCGGCGAAGAACTTCGCCGGGACTTTCTTGAGAAGACGCCGCTCGCCAGCATTGACCGACGCGATTTCGCGCGCATGAACCAGTTGATCCGCCGTATGGCAAAGAAGTTGGCGTCGCGCCACGTGCAGCGCCACAAGCGCACGCGGCGGGGGCATCTCGACGTCAGGCGGACACTGCGCGTAAACATGGCGCATGGTGGCATCCCTTTCGAGACGGTTTGGAAACAGAAGCGGATCGAGCGGCCGAAAATTGTTGCCGTATGTGACGTTAGCCGATCGGTTGCTTCTGCCGCCCAGTTTCTTCTGATGTTCCTGTACAATCCCAACGAGGTTCTGTCGGACATCCGCAGTTTCGCGTTTTCGTCGAGCCTGATCGAGATCGAGGATGTGCTTAGCGATCATCAGGTTGAGGCGGCGATCCCGAAAGTGCTCGAGAAGATCGGCTTCATGTCGACGGACTATGGCCGTGCGCTCGAGGACCTTCAGAGCCAGTTCGGAGACGCCTTCGACCGGCGCACCACGGTCATCTTTCTGGGTGACGCGCGTTCGAACGACCTGGAGCCACGCACGGATATCCTGAACTGGATCCAGCAACGAAGTAGGCGCGTCATATGGCTGAATCCGGAACCGGAGAGTTTCTGGGGCATCGGCGATTCTGAGATGCTCCGATATCGCCCTTATTGTCACGTCGCCACATCGTGCCGGACAATCAGGCAATTGGAGCGTGTCGTCGACGATATTCTGCGCAGTTCGACGCGCGCCTGACGATCGTTTCGGCCGTCACTGGGTAATTCTGAAGCAAAGTTAACGTGCCTGAAGATGGCAATGAGTGCTATCATTCCGACCCTCTTGGGCCGCCCAGTGAGATTGAGCCTCGACCGGTGATGAAACCGCTACCAGTAAGAGTGCAAATCATTGTCCTGATCGCGATGATCGCCAGCGCGGGCGCATTGTGGCTGGGCCGCGACAGCGTCAAGGCTCTGGTTGGCGTCGAAAGTGACACCAAGCCAGGCAAACGGGCGCAGCGTCGCAGTCGCGGCGGCATTCCCGTCATCGTCGCCAAGGTCACCGAAGCCCGCAACGATGAAACGATTGCAGCCGTCGGCACCGCACGGGCGCGCCGCTCCGTCATGCTCTACGCCAAAAGTGACGGCGTGATCACGGCATTTCTGCCAAAGGCCGGCGATCGTCTGAATGCCGGCGAGACCATCTTCGAGCTCGATGCCCGCCAGGCCGAGCTTGCCGCAGAGATTGCTCAGAAGCGTGCGGCTGAGAGCCGTCGCCTGCTGGAGCGCGCCAGGCAGCTGCAGCGCCGGCGGGTCAATTCCCCTGCCCGTGTCGTCGATGCGGAAGTCGCTGCGGATCGCGCGGAACTGGTCCTTCTGCAGGCGAAGAAGGTGTTGAGCGATTTGCGGATCGTGGCGCCGTTCGACGGGATCATAGGGCTTCCGAAAGTCGAAACAGGCGACCGCGTGACGTCGACGACACCGATTGCCTCTTTCGATATGCGTGCCGAGCTGTTGGTCGAATTCGAGATTCCCGAGAAATACTCGGCAAAAATCCGGTCTGGCGATCAAATCACGGCCGTTACGCCAAGCTACGGCAGCAAATCGTTTGCCGGGCGTGTCGAATACCTCGATAGCCGTATCGACCCGACATCGCGCACTGTGAAGGTGCGTGCGGTGATCCCGAACAAGTCGGATCTGTTGCGGCCGGGGATGTCATTTGCCGTCGAGATCGCGCTTGCCGGCGGGTCTTATGCCGTTGTGCCGGAACTCTCCGTGCAATGGCGGAAAGGCGAAAGCTACGTCTGGAGGGTACGCGGCAGCAAGGTCGACAAATCATTGGTGTCCACCATTCAGCGCCGCAATGACGTGGTGCTCGTTTCCGGGGATGTTGCTCCGGGCGACCTCGTCGTTGTCGAAGGCGTGCAGCGGCTGCGGCCGGGGCGCAAGGTGCTATACAAAGCGCCGGACCGTCCCGCGAAGCCTGATGTCACGCCGAAACGGTCAGCCGGCGAACGCCGTGGCGGGAAGGGTTGAGGGCCATGGTTCCCGGCAACAATCTTCCGGCAATCAGCGTTCAGCGGCCCTATCTGGCGATCGTTCTCAATCTGCTGATCATCATTGCCGGTCTCGGTGCCGTTTTTGGCGTCGAAATTCGCGAGCTGCCGAACGTCGATCGCCCCATTGTCTCGATCCGTGGTGATTTCCCTGGCGGCTCGCCCGAGACGATCGATGCCGAAGTAACCAGCGTCGTCGAGGGCGCGGTTGCGCGAGTCAACGGTGCCCTCGAAGTCCGTTCGTCGAGTGAAGAGAACAATTTCCGGATTCGCATCGTCTTTCGACCCTCGGTCGACCTCGTCGCGGCTGCAAACGACGTGCGTGAGGCCGTCAGCCGCGTGCAACGTGAACTCCCGGATGGCGTCGAGAACCTCTTTGTAGTCAAGGCCGACGCCGACGCCTCACCGATCGTCAGGTTGGCGGCCTATAGTGAGCGATTATCGATCACACAGGTGACCGACAAGGTCGAGAATGAAATCGTTCCGGCATTGACGGCGGTTGCCGGAGTGGCAGATGTTCGCTTGTTCGGGCGCCGCGAGCGCGTGTTGCGGGTCATCGTCGACCCGATGCGCCTCGCCGCCTACAGCCTTTCCATCGCCGACGTCGTCAATGTTTTGCGACGTGCGCAGTTCGATATTCCGACCGGCAGCTTCAAATCGGCCGAGCAGGAAGTCATTGTGCGCGCCAACGCATCAGTGAAAACGCCGGCAGCCATCGAGCAACTGGTGGTCCGTGACCCTGTCAAAATCTCGGACATCGGCCGCGTGCATTTCGGACCCGCCGACAATGACAGTGTCGTCCGTCTCAATGGCCGCCAGATCATCAGCCTCGGTGTCATTCGGCGGGCGCAATCAAATACAGTTCAGATTTCGCAGGATATCGCAAAGGTCGTCGACAGTCTCAACGCGCGCATGCGGGAGCTCAAGCTGGTCGTTACGTCGGATGACGCGATCTTCATTCGCAGCGCCATCTCGGAAGTGCTGCTCAGCCTCTCGTTGGCTGTCGCGATTGTCGTCATCGTCATTGCCGTCTTCATTGGAAGGTGGCGCGCGGCGCTCATTCCTGCGGTCGCCATTCCCGTCGCACTCATCGGCACCGTGGCCGCCATTTGGTTGCTCGGGTTCTCGCTCAACTTGATCACGCTGCTGGCGCTGGTCCTCGCGACAGGACTCGTGGTCGACGACGCCATCGTTGTCCTGGAGAATATCCAGCGCCTGAAGAGCGAGGGTGTAAAGTCTCGGGCTGCCGCCGTGATCGGTGCGCGCCAGGTTTTCTTTGCGGTGATTGCGACGACTGTCACGTTGGTGTCCGTGTTCACGCCGATCTCGTTCCTGCCCTCCACGGCAGGGCGATTGTTCGGAGAATTTGGTTTCGTCCTGGCTGTTGCCGTCTGCATTTCATCGTTCGTCGCGTTGACGGTCGTGCCGATGCTGGCGTCCCGCCTGGGCGATGATGACGATCGCGACCAA
>JBPCWB010000443.1:0-3075 GCA_051009955.1 Hyphomicrobiaceae bacterium
TGACGTCGACGGCTTCGCCAATGGCATAAAGGCCCGGCAAGGCTTTGGCCTGCATGGTCCGGGACGACAGTTCGTCGGTGTCTATGCCGCCTGCGGTCACCTCAGCCTTTGCGAAGCCTTCGGTACCTGAGGGCGTAAAGTGCCAGTTCGCCAACTGGTGGACGATCTTGCGCAGATCCCTGTCTTTGATCTGGCCGAGCGGCATGGTCGACGAGGACACTGCGCCGACCCGACGTTCCAGGGTCTTTGCCAATCGGCCTGGTAGCACCTCGGCGAGTGCTGACCGCAGCGAGGTGTCGGGCCGGTCCCGCTTCGATTGGACAAGCCACTCCGGAGATTGCTTCGGGATCAAGTTGGCGATGATATCCTGACCCGGCAGCCAATAGGATGAGATCTGTAGAATCGCCGGTCCGGACAAACCACGGTGCGTAAACAGCAGCGCCTCGCGAAACCGGGACTTGCCGAATGCGACTTCCGACATCGCCGAGACGCCCGTCAATTCGGTAAAATCCTGGTCGCCGGGTCCCAGCGTGAGTGGTACGAGAGCCGGTCTCGGGGGCACGACGGCAAGGCCGAACTGCTGGGCGACATCATAGGCAAAGCCTGTCGCTCCCATTTTCGGAATGGCAGGTCCCCCAGTTGCCAGAACAAGCGCAGGCGCGATTGCAGTGTCACTACCAAGCGAGACTGCGAAGCAATTGTCGCGATACGCAATATCCCCCACCGTCAGCCCCAGTCGGATGTCGACTTGCCCCTTGGCGCATTCCTCCAGGAGCATGGCGACGATCTGACTAGCCGATTGATCGCAGAACAGCTGCCCCAGCGTCTTCTCATGCCAGGCGATGTTGTAACGATCGACAAGCGCAATGAAGTCCGCCGGATGAAAGCGACCCAACGCGGACTTCGCAAAATGTGGATTGAAAGATAAAAACCGCTCGTGCGTCGTTTCCAGGTTTGTGAAATTGCAGCGCCCGCCGCCTGATATGAGGATTTTCTTGCCCGGCCGGTCGGCATGATCGATCAGCAGGATCTGACGGCCTCGCTGCCCTGCCACCGCGGCACACATCAGGCCTGCTGCGCCGGCGCCAAGCACAATGCCATCATAACTGCCGTGAGGCTGTTTCATCAGTCGCTGGGAATGGGTCAGGCTATGCGGCGGCACCGTCGACGGCCTTGTCAACAGCGACCGCGAGTTTATCGACCAATTCGTCGATCTGCCCATCCTCAATGATAAATGGTGGCGCTATGAGGACATGATCACCCCGGCGACCGTCGATCGTACCGCCCATGGGATAACAGATCAGGCCCGCCTCAAAGGCCGCCATCTTGAGTTTGGCATTCACGCGATGAGCCGGATCGAACGGCGCTTTGGTTTCGCGGTCCGCAACCAACTCGATGCCACGGAACAGACCACGCCCGCGAATATCGCCAACGCTGGCGTGCTGACCAAATCGTTCATTGAGCTTGGTTTCCAGGACGTGGCCCTTTTCGCCGACGCGGGCGATCAGATCGCGTTCTTTGAATGCCGTCATCACGGCGACACCGGCCGCGCATGCCGCTGGATGGCCTATGTACGTGTGGCCATGCTGGAAAAACCCGGAACCCTGCGCAATCGAGTCGTAGATTTTGGCCGTGCACAGCATGGCGCCGACCGGTTGATAACCCGCGCCCAGTCCCTTCGCGACGGCAATCATATCGGGTGTGATACCCTCCTGCTCGCACGCAAACAGAGAGCCTGTTCGGCCCATGCCACACATCACTTCGTCGAGGATCAGCAGAACGCCGTAACGGTCGCAGATTTCGCGAATGCGCTTGAAGTAACCAGGTGCAGGTGGCACAGCGCCAAGCGTTGCTGCCACCACCGGTTCGGCAATGAACGCCATGACGGATTCCGGCCCTAGGCGCTGGATTTCAGCCTCCAACTCGTCCGCAGCCCGCAGACCATACTCTTCAAGCGTTTCGCCGTCGTTCTGCTCGCGATAAGCGTAGCATGGTGGGATGTGGGACCCTTCGGTCAGTAATGGTGCGAACTGCTCGCGCCGCCACATGTTACCACCGGCACTCAGCGCGCCGAGTGTATTGCCATGGTAGCTCTGACGACGGGCGATGAGGCGATTGCGCGCCGGCTCACCGATCTCGACGAAATATTGCCGGGCCAGTTTGATCGCCGACTCGACGGCTTCGGATCCACCCGAGACGAAGTAGACACGATCGATGCCATCCGGTGCGGCTTCGATCAGGATGTCAGCCAGGCGCTCTGCCGGTTCACTCGAAAAGAACCCCGTGTGGGCGAACGGCAGGTCATCGATTTGCGCTTTGATGGCGCTCTTGATTGTCTCATCGCTATGGCCGAGACAGGAAACTGCCGCACCGCTGGAGCCATCCAGGTAGCGTTTGCCGTCGCGATCGATCAGGTAGCATCCGTCGCCGGCAACCGCCACCGGCGGCTGGAACTTGGAACTCCTCGGGAAAACATGGGATGCACGTGGTTGGGTCATGGTAACGGCCGCTCACTCATTGCGTTGCGTTGGCCATCTCAAGCAAAAGGCCGCTGACCAAGCAAGCAAGAAATAAGAACGGTCATTCGATCCAGCACCGTGATTTGGCATGCTGTTCCATCGCAGGCCCAGGTAAGTGCCTTTCTACGCTACCAATGCCTGCCCGGCGGAAATGCCATTCCGCCGTCTGCATTTGCAGGTCCTACGACCTCATCCCCACCTATGGCGCCAACAGGACAAAATTGTCGTCCTGAGATCATGTCACCGCGCGCAATCAATGGCACGACACGCGACCGCAGTCATTCAGGCGCCGAGGGGAAACGAGTTGGCACAGCTGGACGAACAGATCGAGATCTCAGGTCATGGCGAATTCGGTGCCATGGTGCTCACACCATCTCGTCGCATTCGGACGACGCCATTCACGGCGCAAAATATTGCAGCCGGCGCGCAGGCGTATACCGTTTATAATCACATGCTGCTGCCAACAACATTCCAATCGGTTGAGGACGACTACTGGCATTTGCTGTCCTACGTCCAGCTTTGGGACGTCAGTGCCCAAAGACAGGTGGAAGTTGCC
>JBPCWB010000444.1:0-7827 GCA_051009955.1 Hyphomicrobiaceae bacterium
AAATTATTCGCATAATAAATATTATGGAACTTTTAGATCTCCGCGTCGTCACCAATGGCTGGCTTGAGATCGAGCCCCGGCAATGGAAAACTCATCTCTCATACTTCTCGGACACCAACCTGTCCAACAGCCGCACACCCCAGCCGGACGCCCACGATTTGCTGATCTCGGTTTTCTCCGATGCCATCGCTGTACCGGCGACGTCGAGATGTGCCCATGGGATAGCCTTGTCGACGAACCGTTGCAGAAATTGAGCTGCGGTGATGGCGCCACCCCACCGCCCGCCGATATTCTTCATGTCGGCATTGGGCGTGTTGATGAGTTTGTCATAGGCCTTGCTCAATGGCATGCGCCAAACCTTTTCACCGGTTGCCAAACCACATTCGCTCAAGTCGGCCGCCAATCTGTCGTCGTTGCTGAACATGCCGGCGTGGTCTTTGCCGAGAGCGACAATGATAGCGCCGGTCAGTGTTGCCAGATTGATCATGAAGCGCGGACTAAAGCGCTCCTGTGCATAGGTCAGCAGGTCTGCCAGGACGAGCCGGCCCTCAGCATCGGTATTGAGAACCTCGATCGTCTGACCGGAGAGCGACGATATGATGTCGCCCGGTCGTTGTGCAGTGCCCGAGGGCATATTTTCGACCAGCCCAACGATGCCGACCGCGTTGACACCGGCGCGCCGGGCTGCGAGTGCGTGCATCAGACCCGTGACACAGGCAGCGCCGCCCATGTCCCCCTTCATGTCTTCCATGCCGCCGGCAGGTTTCATCGAGATACCGCCGGTATCGAAACACACACCCTTGCCGATGAAGCATAGGGCTTTGGCGCGCTTGGTCTTCGCCCCATGCCACTGCATGACTGCGACACGAGCTGGACGCTCGCTGCCCTGCGCGACTGCCAACAGCGCGTGCATGCCGATGTCTGCCAGCTGCTCGGTGTCGAAGATCTCCACCTCAACTCCGACTTGGTCAAGAGCGCTGCAGGCGGCTGCGAACTCGACGGGTCCCAGGGTGTTGGCTGGCTCGTTAACGAGGTCACGCGTCAACGCAACGCCGGTTGCAACGGCCATTTCACGGGTGAAGGACTTCTTCGCAGCAGCCGGATCTTTGGTGTGAACCACCAGCCGGGTCAATTCAGCTTTGGTGCTCTCTGCATCGTCGCCCGAATTCTTCTTGGTCTTGTATTTGTCGAACTTGTAGCTGCGCAGCAATGCCCCTTGCGCGAAAGCTGCCGTGGCTGCCGCGCGTTTGCTTGCCGGCAAACTCTCACACTCAAAGAGTATGCTGGCACTCCTGTCTTTGGTGGTGGTCAGTTGGCCCAAGGTATAGCCGCCGAGCATAGCCCAATCGGTGTCGTTGAGTTCGCCGAGATCGCCTGCGCCGACGATGGTCAAGCGCTTGAGATCGCTTCCTTGCGGTGCGAGCAGCGGAACCGACGTTTTTGACTTGCCGCTGAAGTCTGCGGCCGACATCGCCCGTTTGAGGTGGCCGTCACTATCTTTGTCCAATTTCTTCGCAACCGGCCCGAGATCACAGGATGCATCCACGATGGTCGCCGCGTTGGGCTCGAGCTTGGTGTCAGCGTCGACGAATTCGATCTCGAGATTAAGCGGCATGTTGGTGGCGTCCTGTGTTGGTTAGGCGCGGCTTTCGGCCGGGCCGTAAGAGGGCCTCAATCGAATACTGTCGGCTTGCGCGCGCGGGGCTGGGTTTGAAACGGATTGTGCAAAAGTCTGCTGGCTTCTGGGGAGGAACGGTTTGGTGCGCTCGCGCCAGCAATTCTATTCAGTTATCAAGCCTTAGCCAATACGGGTTTGACCGAAGTCGTGGCCAAAAAGGTCGAATTTCGGCCATTCTGATATGGGACGCCAAGTTGAGCTGGGCCAGATTATGGGTTTTGTGCGCGCCAACGTGTTCGCGCTGCTCCCAGGGCCGCACGGGACCGGATTCATGTCAACGTTCGGAACTTATCTCTTCCGGCAGACGAGTGGCGCGCTCGTTTTGATCCTCCTGTCGTTGTGCGGAGTGGTCTGGATCGCCTTGGCGCTCAAGGAACTCAAACTGATCACGAGCAAGGGGCAGGACGTTGCCACGCTCCTCACGATGACCACGTTGGCCATTCCCAATCTGCTTGCAATTGTTGCTCCGGTCGCGCTGCTCGTCGCCACCATCCATGTTCTGAACCGGCTCAATGGTGACAGCGAGCTTATTGTTGTGACTGCATCGGGCGGCTCAATTTGGCGCGTCGTGCGCCCGCTTCTGGCGTTGGCCGGCCTTGTTGCCTTGCTGGTTGCCTTCGTCAATCACATCGGCATGCCATGGTCACTGCGGCAGTTGCGCGTCAAGATCATGGAGGTTCGTTCTGATCTGATCTCTCAAGTTCTCATTCCTGGTCGTTTTTCGACACCGGAAACCGGGGTCATCGTCCATATCCGAAGCCGGACTCTGGATGGAAGACTGCAGGGCCTGCTGATCAGAGACGAACGACGCGGCATGGCATATCTGGCAGAGCAGGCCCGGATCGTAAAAGATAAAGATAACGACACGTCCTATTTGGCCATGGAAAATGGTCACATCCTGCGCGGTGCCTCGCGAGATCAACCCACCGACATTCTGGGTTTTACATCGTACGCGATCGATCTGGAGAGATTTGAGCGACGAACAGCCAAACATACTTGGCGCCCAAAAGAGCGTTATCTCCATGAACTCCTGGCGATCGATCCGGCTACCGCGAAGAAAAGGCGCGAAGTCGGTCGTTATCGTGCAGAGTTGCATGAGCGACTCTCAAGTCCCCTTTATCCATTTCTCTTTGTGTTGTTGGGCGTTGCGTTTGTCGGACAGGCACAGTCGACACGACAGAACCGGACGCAAATGGTGGCGATGGCGTTTTTCGTCGCGGCGCTCTTTCGCGGTGGCGGACTGGCCATGAATAATCTTGTGGTTCTGAAGCCGCATCTCGCTCCTCTGATGTATGCCCTGCCTCTCGCTGGCTTTGCGTTCGCTTTGATCCTGATTGTGCGCAATGCCTACCCAAAACCCGGACTGTCAACGTTCGATCGCCTTGAAATGTTTGCCGGAGATGTCGCTGGTTCCATGAAACGGCGCTTCTCGCGGCCGCAGTCCGCGATACAGGCGGGTGAATAGTGGAATCCATTCGGCGATGACCCTGCAGCTTTACATCATGAAACGGTTTGCCGCGATGGTCTTCGTGACGTTCCTGCTTTGTGCAGGACTCGTCTTCATGATTGACATCGTGGAGCTGCTGCGTGAGGCCGGAAAGACGGGCGACGTCAGCATGCCGACATTGCTCTATCTCGGGCTGTTGCGGCTGCCGGCCTATTCGGAAATTCTCCTGACTTTCGCGATACTTGTGGGAAGCATCGCTACACTCATCATGTTGGCCCGAAAGAGTGAGCTGGCTGTCATGCGCGCGGGTGGACTAAGCGTCTGGGGTTTTCTCACTCCATGCCTAGTGTTCGCTTTTGTTCTCGGCATACTTGCAGTGACAATCTACAATCCCATAGCGGCCGCAGGACGTTCGCAAGCAGATTTAATGTTTGCTGAGGTTTTCAAGAAGAATTCGAACTTCCTGAAGCAGTCGTCAGGTTTGCCATGGTTGCGCCAGGACGGTGCTGACGGCGCGTCTGTGATCTCGGCTTCGGCGGTAGCGGATAGCGGCGTAACGCTGATCGGCGTGTGGATTTATCAGTACAATAAGAAAAATCAGTTTGTGGAACGGATCTCGGCCAAGCGTGCACGGCTCGAAGACGGCTACTGGCTGGTCGAAGATGGCTGGGTTTCACGCCACAATCAGCCACCTGAACAATTCAAGCACTACACGGTCAGCACGTACTTATCACCGGATCGTGTTCGAGATGCTTTTGGCTCGCTTATTTCGTTATCTTTTTGGGAATTGCCGCGACTTATCGAAGTTGTTGAAAAGGCGGGTCTTTCTGCTGCCCCCTACCACGTTCAGTATCAGCTGCTGTGGGCGCGGCCGTTATTGCTCGTGGCGATGGTGTTTTTGGCCTCGACTGTGTCGTTGCGGTCATTCCGATCCGGCGGCATTCAGACTATGGTTGTGTTCGGAATGATTGGGGGTATCGGCTTCTTCTTGGTCGCAGAAGTCTCCCGACAAATTGGTGTCGCTGGCCTGGTCGCGCCTTGGGTTGCGGTTTGGGTGCCGGTGATGGTGGCTTGTCTGGGTTCAACGACCGTGTTGCTGCACCAGGAAGACGGATAGGTGGATGCGTAAGGCGCCAGGGACGAGCATGAGGGTCATCGGGCACTGTAACGCCAGTGTGGGGCGCTGCGCACGAGTCGCGGCGCCATTGGCGTTGGCGTGCGCGATGATGTTTGCGCCGACCTTTGCATTGGCACAGGACCCGGCCACGATTGCGCCGGAGACGAGCACACCTCGGGCGACGTTCTCGGGCCAGGGGATCCCCATCGGGGGCGCCCGGCTTGATCGTGCAAAGCCGCTGTATCTGCAGGGTGATGAGCTGATCTACGACAGTCGCGGTAGCAAAGTGACGGCGCGCGGAAATGTCGAGATCTTCTACAATGACTACGTTTTGACAGCGGATGAGGTGGTCTACGACCAATCGGCCAATACCCTGTCTGCAAAGGGAAATGTCACCCTGCGTGACCCCAACGGTTCGATTACCCGCAGCGAGCGCATCACCCTCACGGATGATTTTCGTGACGGCTTCGTGCAATCGCTGTCTATCGTGTCACGCGATCAATCCCGGATCACAGCGCGGCGTGCGGTGCGGCGCGACGGTAATGTGACGGAATTCGAAGACGGTAAATTCACACCGTGTCAGCACGAAGCCGGCAAGCCGCCGCTTTGGTGCGTGTCCGCGAGACGGGTCATCCATGATCAGGATGCCGCGACGATCACCTACTTGGATGGAACGTTCGATATTCTCGGTGTTCCGGTTCTCTATCTGCCGTACTTTCAGCATGCAGACCCGTCCGTGAAGCGCAAGTCCGGTTTTTTGATGCCCACCTACGGGACGTCTGAAGACCTCGGGTTTGCGGTTGAGGTACCTTACTATTTCGCGCTATCGCCCCATTATGATTTCACTTTCCACCCGATGTATACGACACGCCAGGGTGTGCTCTGGAAAGGCGATTGGCGACAGAGGCTGGCGTTCGGCAACATTCGCGGGTCTTACAACATCAAGCTCGCCGGTATCGATCAGGATGCCAGCGAGTTGTCCAGTTCCGACGACTCACTCGATGGCTGGCGCGGTAGCATTGAGAGCCGAGGTGAGTTCTCGCTGGCCTCATGGTGGAAGTTGGGCTGGAACGGCATTATCGAGAGTGATGACTCGTTCCGCCGCTTTTACAAGCTGGATAACATCCTGCAGACCGACCGGGTCAATACGGCCTATGTGCAGGGGTTGAGCGAGCGGAACCACTTCAGCGTGCGCGGTTACCACTTCGGCGGACTGCTGCTGACGGACAATGACAATGCCGAGAGCAGGGTCCACCCCATCGTCGACTGGAATTACGTCGTCGGGACGCCGATTCTTGGTGGTCAATTAAGCTGGAATGTCAATGCTCTCAGCTTTTCACGAGACCAGTCGTTTGTTGATTCAGGTGGCGTCTTCAATGACACCGGGACGACGACGCAGCGCTTGGTTGCCGACGTCAACTGGCGGCGTAGGATTGTGGATCCGCTGGGTATCACATACACGCCGTTCGCGAATCTGCGCGGCGATGTCTTTACGTTCGACAATGCTGTCGACCCCATTGCCAACGAGAAGATTGACGACCGGACTGTAACGCGCGGTGTCGCGAGCGCTGGGCTGTTGGCGTCCTATCCGTGGATGGCGCGGACGGCGACGTCGACCCATGTCGTCGAACCAATTGGTCAGATCATCGCGCGAACTGGATCTGTCGAGCAACGGAACTTGCCGAATGAAGATGCCCGGAGCATCGTATTCGACGACACCAATCTGTTCGAGTTGAACAAAACATCGGGGCTGGATCGCGTCGAGACGGGCACGCGCGTGAACGCCGGGGTGCAGTACACCTTCCAATCTCAAACCGGCGGTTATGCGAGAGTGTTGGCTGGCCAGAGCTACCATCTGTCCGGTGAGAACATCTATGCCGGCGAACTCGGCAATGAACCGTCGACAGATCCTGGAACGGCGCCAAACTTGTCATCGGAGAACAATGGTCTTGACGATGACCGCTCGGACTATGTTTTGGGGGCCTACCTCGCGCCGTCGCAAGCGTTTCAGCTGATCGGACAGGGACGCTTTGACGAAGATGACTTGACGCTGGTGCGCGCCGACGTGGCCGGGCGCGCGTCGTACGGACCATTCAGAGGTGAGTTTATCTACACCTATGCTGGAGACGACCCATTGTCCGGCCAGGTCAGTGCCGATCAGCAGGATATCCTCGGCATCGTCAATCTGCAGATTGCCGAGCGCTGGAGCCTGGCCGGGTCGCTTCGCTATGACATCGACGAAGAGGAAGCACGCCAAAGTTCGGTCGCGCTACGTTACGCTGATGATTGCTTTGTCTTGACGACGAGCTATGTCGAATCATTTATCGAAGATGAGAGCCGCGACATTACAACGGATCGGGCTGTGGTTTTGCGCTTTGAGCTGAAGCACCTGGGTGACTTCAGTTATCGTGCGGATGCGTTGGATCATTTGTTCGGTGAGAACCAAGGCTAAGTCGCCTCTATCCTTGGTTCAAATCGCAATGGATGGACGATGCCCTGTCGCTGAACCTGACGTTGATTGCCTAAAATATGGCACAGAGTAACTTCATAGGTTCTCACGGCGAAAGGGATGCATGCGGCGTCGGCGAAAGGTAAATCCATGATGGCTGCAGCATATCGACTAAAGAGCACATTGAACGGTGCGCGACGGTTCGGTCGAGGTGTCGCTTTGGTTGGGCTGTTGGCCCTAACCGTTGACCCAGCGCTGGCCCAGTCTGACGCGCAGATTCCGGGTCTGATAGTGTCGGTTCCGTCTGCTGAGACGTCGCCCGCTGCGCAATCACCAAGCCCTGGCCCAGGTGTCAATCCGTTGTTACGCGGCACGGCTACCGGCGTTCAACAAGCGCCGCCCAGCCGCGCAAAACAACGCCCAGTCAAGAAACAACGCCGCCCTGCCAAAAAAGTCGCCAAACGCTCGCAGCCCAAGGCGCAGCGCGTGCCGCGCCGCAAGCATGGTGTTGCTGTTCTTGTGAACGACGAGCCGATTACCCACCACGAGATCGACCAGCGCGCGCGATTGATGATGGTACAGGCTAATGTGAATAAGACCGCCCGCGCAAAGTTTCAGTCTTTGATAAAGCAAAAATCGGTCAACAACCAATTGCGTTCTCTTCTGAAGGAAACGATCGACGCCAATCCTGGCAAGTCGCGCGAGCAGATTCTGGCCAAATTCGAGCGCAAGAAAAAGACTTTTGCCGCGTCGCTGCGCGCGCGCGCGCTGAGTTCGGCGCGCTCTGGACTGTTGCCGCAGTTTCGCAAGAAGGCAAAGAAGCAACTCATTGAAGAACGCCTGAAGATGCAGGAAGCGAAGCGCCTGAAGACATTGGCCAGTTGGAAGGATGTCGATGGTGCCATTGCGAATATCGCCAAACGCAACAAGGTCGACGTCAAGACATTTCTTGGCAGACTGGGAACCGGTGGGGCGCGGTCAACGACCTTCAAGAACAAGATCAGGGCCGACATGTCGTGGTCGGGCGTGGTTCGCCGTCGCTATGGTCATACCATTGCAGTTAGTCTTGCCGACATTGATCGACATGCAAACACGGCATCGGGTGAGTCGGCCACCAAGCTGAAGCTGCATCAGAT
>JBPCWB010000445.1:0-5227 GCA_051009955.1 Hyphomicrobiaceae bacterium
CGATCGTTTGCTGCGACCGTTAGCGCTCGGTATTCGATATCGCTGTGTTGCTGTTTCTCTTCCGTCGTGGAAATGCGTACCGAGTCGCGCTGATATTTCCGGGCAAGGTTGGCAATGCTGCGTGGCACGGTTGCAGAAAATAGCAACGTGCGCCGATCGTCCGGCGTCGCGGCCAAAATGAACTCCAAGTCCTCGCGGAAACCGAGGTCGAGCATCTCGTCGGCTTCATCAAGGACGATCGCTCGAATGTCGGTGGTCACCAGCGAGTTGCGCTGAAGGTGATCGCGCAGTCGCCCGGGCGTTCCGATCACGATGTGGGCACCATGCTCGAGTCGGCGCCGTTCCGTGCGCATGTCCATGCCGCCAACACAGGAGCCAATCACGGCATTGGTCGCCTCGTAAAGCCAATCGAACTCTCGTTTGATCTGCAGAGCCAGTTCCCGCGTTGGAGCAACGATCAATGCCAGCGGCGCCCCTGGTTTGTCGAATTGCGTGTTTCCCGCAAGCAGCGTCTCAGCCAAAGCAAGGCCGAATGCGACGGTCTTGCCAGAGCCGGTCTGCGCCGAGACCAACGCGTCGACGCCGCGCGCGCGCGGTTCCAGCACCGCCCTCTGGACCGGCGTCAGATCATGATAGTCGCGCGCCATCATCGCCTTGCGTAGCGCCGGTACGACGCCATCATATTCAGTCATTGAGTGCCTTTCGAATCCCGGTCTCAAGATAGAACGGAATGGTTTGCGCGATCGCGGAGAGCGGGTTGCGGATGTCTGCCATACGGATCTCGGCCAGCCGTGACGGATGCCGGCGGCCCGAAATATTGTCCCTGTCTACTATCCTCTGCACGCGCGAATGTATACGGCAGTCAGGCAGGTCTGGGCGTGCGACGCAACAGGAGATCGTTAATTCCGATTGTCTCCGGTCCCCTGAGCGCGTCGCAAGGCGGCCGCCAACGCCGATTCACCATCCTGGCCCGATGGCTGCGGGGCAGTTGTCCGCTCGCCCGCCGCGGTCTTGGGCGCGGCAAAGTGGCCGTCGGCTGCCGGCGTCGAGCGACTGTTCTGAGAACCGGATTTCATGGACAGCGCGATCCGTTTGCGCGCGACGTCGACGTCTATGACCCGTACCTTGACGACATCGCCAGCCTTCACGATCTCGCGCGGATCTCTGACAAACCGGTCGGCGAGCTCAGAGATATGGACAAGGCCGTCCTGATGAATACCGATGTCGACAAACGCTCCGAACGCCGTAACATTGGTGACGACGCCGTCGAGCCGCATACCGGCGTCGAGATCCGTGATCTTCTCGATACCGTCGGCAAACTTCGCCGTGCTGAATGCAGGCCGCGGATCGCGTCCCGGCTTTTCAAGTTCGGTCAGGATGTCACGGACTGTCGGAATACCAAAGCGCGCATCGGCAAAATCCTCCGGGCTCAATGCCTGCAGAAATGGGCTGTCGCCGATCATTGATTGCACAGGTCTGTTCGTCGTCTTCGCTATGCGCTCGACAACCGCGTAGGATTCGGGATGAACCGCCGAAGCATCTAGCGGATTGCGCCCATTCATGATGCGCAGAAATCCCGCAGCCTGTTCAAATGCCTTCGGCCCGAGGCGCGCGACTTTCTTTATGTCGCTGCGTTTGTTGAACGTGCCATTTTCGTTGCGATAGAGGACGATGTTCTTCGCGATCGTCGCGTTGAGGCCAGCGACGCTGGCGAGCAAAGGCGCTGAAGCCGTGTTTACGTCCACGCCGACTGCGTTGACGCAATCCTCCACTGTCGCGCTCAGCGATTGCGCGAGGTCGCCTTGATTGACGTCGTGCTGATACTGACCAACGCCAATCGACTTCGGTTCGATTTTGACGAGTTCGGCGAGCGGATCCTGCAGTCGGCGCGCGATCGATACGGCGCCACGCAGCGAAACGTCGAGGTCAGGGAATTCGTCGGCTGCGATCTGGGAGGCCGAGTAAACCGATGCCCCGGATTCCGAGACCATGACTTTCGTGATCGTCAGCTGCGACACTTGCTTGATCAAATCACCGGCAAGTTTGTCGGTCTCGCGGCTGGCGGTGCCGTTGCCGATCGCAATCAAATCGACATTGTGTTTCACGCACAGTGCCGCCAGCGCTGAGAGCGCCCCTTGCCAATCATTGCGAGGTTCGTGCGGGTAGACAGTCGTGGTGTCGAGGACCTTCCCCGTCTTGTCGATGACGGCGACCTTGACGCCGGTTCGGATGCCCGGATCGAGCCCCATGGTCGTCCGCGGACCAGCGGGCGCAGCCAAAAGCAGATCTTTCAGGTTCGATTTGAAGATATTGATCGCTGCGGCGTCGGCCTGTTCTTTGATTCGCCCCAGCAGACTTGTTGTCAACGATGGATGAAGCTTGGTCTTCCAGGCGCCGGTTGCCGTCTCTGCCAGCCAGCCGTCGGCGGCGCGACCGCGATCAGAAATGCTGAAGCGTGTCATTATTCTGCGCGCGCCCGGATGAGTTTCACCCTTCTCGAATTCAACGTCGATCTTGAGGTTCAAAAAGCCTTCGTTGCGCCCGCGGAGCAACGCCAAAACCCGATGAGACGGGATATCGCGGATGGGCTGCTGAAAATCGAAGTAGTCCGCAAACTTACTGGCCTCAGCCTGTTTGCCCTTTGCAATCTTCGAATTGATCCGGCCATCCTGCCAAAGCCAATCGCGCAAGCTGCCAACAAGTTGAGGATCTTCGGCCATGCGCTCGATCAGGATCGACTGCGCGCCTTCGAGGGCCGTCTGCGCATCAGCGATGGCCGTTTCGCCACCACAGTAGTTCGCGGCTTCTTGAAGTGGATCGCGCGCGGGGTTGCCAAGCAGTGCATCGGCCAAGGGCTCGAGCCCAGCTTCGCGGGCAATCTGCGCTTTGGTGCGGCGCTTTTGTTTGAATGGCGCATAAAGATCTTCCAGGTCGACTTTGTTCTCGGCATCGGCGATGGCCTGTTCCAAGTCTGCCGTCAGCTTGCCCTGTTCGCCAATCGCCTTGAGGACTGCCGCCTTGCGTTCGTCGAGCTGCCGCAGATAGCTGAGGCGCTCCTCGAGCTTGCGCAATTGCGTATCGTCAAGTCCACCAGTCTTTTCTTTGCGATAGCGCGCGATGAACGGAACAGTCGCGCCTTCCCCAAGCAATTCCACGGCCGATGCAACTTGATCGACCCGTACGTTGAGTTCTCTGGCAATGCGTTGTTCGATTGAAAGCATCCGATTTTCCACGTTTTGCGCCGCTCGACGATAAAGAATTCCGTTCGCGCCGCCGCTTATATCACTGAATGTTTGGGCACTCTATCGGCAGGATGCGTTTGGCCGAACAAGTCCTTTGGAATCCGGATTTCTCTGTCTTTGTCCTAAGAACGATTAGACGTAATCGCGCTCGATCGTCTGCCCGGCTGCCCTCGCAGCGAGGTCAATGGGTGCGCGTGAACGCATTCACTACTCTGTTAATCGCTGGAGTAACCAATGCGCATCAGTCACCTCGCGCATGGGTAGGCGCTGGTTTGCATTGCCGTCTTCATCGATCTTCCCATCTGGCACGACATGGCGGAGCGTATCGCCGTCCCAGTGCCACCAGTAAACAATGCGTCTGACGCGATCGCGGATCGGGGTCCGAAAAACTGGAAAGTCCCGCGCAGCGTCTGGAATTTGAAAGTGGCCGATTCGGGTCCCGGTCAACTGGCCGGCAGCCAGGTTTGCTGCCAGTGGTGTCATGGTGATGAAGCGGGTTGGCAGATTGACCAGCAGATTGAGGTCCGCAGGCCGTGTCTGATGCAGTCCCGCCAGGGCCCGTACGATCTCGGGATAGGCGTGATGCAAATGGGTGACCTGCAGGTAAGCCAGCCCGGCACTTGTCTCGAGTTCGACCACGTCACCCGGCGCAAAGTGTTGCGCGTTGAATGCCCGAGCACTGGCACAGCCGTCTTGTGCCGCGTCCGTCACAGACTGTAACTTTCGATTGTGGCCGGATGGAACAACTCGTCGAGTTGGACACGGCGGGGCGACAGGCCCTGGTCATGGTGTTGCTCCAGAAAAGCCTCCAATACGTGCCGATTTGCGTCAACGCCGTAAGTCCAGAGCCGAGGGCCCATGAAGCTGCGCGCGCGCGTCAGTGTGTCTTCGACGAAGGGCATGGTGACTTTGGTCGCCGACGTATCGCCGAGGGCTTCTTCTGCCAGGGCTTTGGCCGCTGAGAACCCCTTCAGCAGTGCACCGGGCAGCCAGGGATGGGCCTCGGCCAGTCTTCGGCGCACGCCGAGAACGTGCATGATCGGGAAAATGCCGGTGCGCCGGTAGTAGTCTTCGGCGACCGTCATCGAGTCCCGGAACAGGCGTTCGATTTTGGGGTGATCTTCGTCAAAGCATTTTGGCGAACGTGGCCCAACGAAACCATCAATCTCGCCGGCCTCGAGCATCGCGTTCAGCGTTGCACCCTCGGGCGCCTGCTCGATACGAATGTCACCCGGCAGGTCGAGCGAGATCTTTTCCGGTCGGCCGGGGGCATTCATCCCGCCGCGCACCCAGATGATGTCCGACGGCAGGACACCATGGTCCTTAAGGATGCCGCGTGCCCAGACGTTGGCTGTCAGCTGGTATTCAGCGATGCCGATGCGCCGGCCCTTGAGGTCAGACGGTTGCGAGATGCCAGTGTCATTGCGAACATAGATGGACGTGTGTCGGAAAGCGCGCGACAGGAATACCGGTACTGCTACGTAGTGCGGGTCGCCGCGAGCGATGGAGACGCAGTAGGAGCTGAACGAAAGCTCGCTAACGTCGAAGGCCTGATGGCGGAAGGCGCGAAAGAACATTTCCTCCGGCGATAGCAGCATGCAGGTCGGCTCGACCCCATCGATCTTGATGCGGCCGTCGACGATCGGGCGGGTGCGGTCGTAATCGCCCATGGCAATGGACAGGACCAGATCGCTCATGATGTCACTCCGATTTGATGCTGCAGGCGGACCGATTGGCCCGTGCGGGAACTCTCGACAATGGCATGGCAGATTTCCAGGGATGCCAGACCCCAGGCGCCGGTCTGTCGAGGCGGTCGGTCGTCGCGTATGGCTGACCAGAGCGCGTCGATCACATCTGCACGCGGATGCCGGAACGGGCACGGCAGGAACTCTTGTGTCGCGTCGCGATAGAGATGCACGCCGTCGGGTGTCACGCGCAGGTCGCCGTGATCGCAGAAAACGAGCAACGGGCCGAAGTGCTCATGG
>JBPCWB010000446.1:0-12360 GCA_051009955.1 Hyphomicrobiaceae bacterium
AGTCCGATGGTGATTGCGGGATTGAAATGTCCGCCGGAGATCTGCCCCAATCCATAGGTCACAGCAACAATCGCAATACCAAATGCGAAGGCCGGCAATATGGTGGCGTCGGGTCCCTGCTTGGTCAGCAGCCAGGTTCCGAACAATACCGTCAAAATCGCAAACGTTCCCAGACATTCGGCAATGAGCGCGCGGGTGTGCATGCTGTGACCTGTCCTTTCGCCGATAGCTGTTCGTACGCTATCACATCGAGATTGACGCCGGTGAGGCCGCGTGAGGCAATCGCTCGCATTATTGTGATGGTTTGGGCAATGATTTTGGCGATGCTTTGGATGCCGGTGATTGTCTGAGGTCAGGAGCGTCCCGGCGCTTGGTGCAACTGGGGTGTCGGTGCGATGCTATAGGCATCGCTAAGGCGACGCTGCCGTGGCCTCTTGCATGGCGACATTGAACCGCTGGTCATATGCTTGGCCGTATCGAGACACAAACGCGATGTCGGTTCGAAGAATGGGCATTGCGCTGACACAACTTTACGCTAGCCTCTCCGGCATCCGTAGAGCTTCGCTAGGAGGTAGCCATGCCAAGCACCAAGCACGGTACATTTCATTGGAATGAATTGCTGACTGACAACGTCGATGCGGCGAAGTCATTTTATGGCGATGTCGTCGGCTGGACGTTCGATGCCATGCCAATGGGCGAGATGACGTACTATGTCGCCATGGATGGTGACCAGCCAGTTTGCGGCGTCATGACGATGCCGTCGAACCTGGAGCCTGGCACACCGCCACACTGGATGAGCTATCTCGCGGTCGATGACGTGGATGCGAGGGTGGCGAAGGCCAAGGCCGCCGGTGGCGCGGTTCTGCACGAACCCTTTGATGTTCCGGGCGTTGGGCGGATCGCAATTTTGCGCGATGGCGGTAACGCCGTAATTGGTTGGATTACGCCAGCAGCCGGCAGTTAAGACTCAACGACAGCCAGAAAGGAGCGACGGAGGAAGCATGGATCGCATTTCTATCGGATCGTTCGAAATCCAACGCATTGAGGAACTCGTCGCGCCGTTGATGCCGGTGCAGGACTTCTTCCCGGCTCTTTCCGACGACATGCTGGCTGCCGCGCGCCCTGAAATACCTCAGGGTCACTTGAGCGAAGATGATCAGATCAATCTGAGCTTTCACAGTTACGTCCTGCGGACCGGCCGCTACACGATTCTTGTCGATACCTGCTGCGGTAACGACAAGAACCGGCCGGCACGTCCGTTGTTCGCGAATCTGAGCACGAGCTATCTGCAAACATTGGCGGCGGCCGGATGTCGACCGGAGGATGTCGATATCGTGATGTGCACGCATCTGCACTGGGATCATGTCGGCTGGAATACCAAGCTGGTCGACGGTCAATGGGTGCCAACGTTTCCCAATGCCAAATACATCATGGCGCGTCGCGAGTACGAGTACTGGGATGAGCAGCTGGCCCGCGATCCGAGTAGCATGCACCGCTTTGGTTTTGAGGACAGTGTGCAGCCGCTCATGCGGGCCGAACGATCCGTTCTTGTCGATGACGACTTCGAGATTGACACCGGCGTGTGGCTTGAGCCGTGTTACGGCCACTCACCCGGCCATGTCGTGGTTAACCTCAAGTCAGGTGACGGGCGTGGCGTAATGACCGGAGATGTGATCCATCATCGCGTTCAACTGGTCTACCCGGAACTGTCGACAATTGCCGACACGGATCAGGATCTCGCACGCGAAAACCGCACGGCCTTGATGGCGAAGCATGCCGATACTGGATCCGTGCTGTTCCCGGCGCACTTCCGTGCCCCGTCTTTCGGGTCGTTGCGAACAAAACCAGGCGGGCACGGCTACACATTCTCCGCGCCCGGCTGATCAATTTCTAAAGTGGCCCAACCAACCAGTGAACCGCATATCCGGTGGCAAGTAGTAAGGTCATGAACTTGGCGTAGTCGAGCCAGGTACGCCGCCGCCGCCATCTAATCGGTTCAACCCGTGTTTCTGCCATGTCGTTCCCCGCTGACCACAATTGACTGATGCGGGTCAGGAGAGGTCAGAAGCACGGCACGCGCAACTTGAGCTGGCATAAACTGTTAATTTGCCAGTTGGAAAAAGTGTGCAAGCCTTGTGAACAATTAGATGTCGAGATCGGTGGCGAAGGCAGCGCGATCTTGAATAAAACGGAACCGTGCCTCAGGCTTGGAACCCATCAACGCGTTGACGGCGCGACCGATTTCGCTGCGTTCACCATTCCCAATCTCAACCCGCAGCAATGTCCGACGAGAGGGGTCCATCGCTGTTTCCTTCAATTGCGACGCATTCATCTCGCCAAGTCCCTTAAAGCGACTGATCTCGATTTTCTGATTGGCTTTGAACTCGCCGCTTTCGAGAAGCCGTAGGCGTTCTGCGTCGTCGCGGGCATAAAACGTCTTGCTGCCTTGTGTCAGTTTGAACAATGGCGGCACTGCGATGTGAAGATGCCCGCGCTCAATCAACTCCGGCATCTCCTGATAAAAGAATGTGATCAACAATGAGGCGATGTGGGCGCCGTCGACGTCGGCGTCCGTCATGATAATCACGCGCTCATAGCGCAGGTCATCGAGTTTGAAGTGCTTGCCGATGCCACAACCGAGCGACTGAATGAGATCAGAGAGCATCTGGTTCTGGCTGAGCTTCTGCGATGAGGCATTGGCGACATTCAGGATCTTGCCGCGCAGGGGCAGCACGGCCTGGGTCTTGGGATTACGTGCCTGTTTTGCTGACCCGCCGGCCGAGTCACCTTCGACAATAAAGATCTCGGTATCGAATTTGGAGTTGGATGCGCAATCGACGAGTTTGCCGGGCAGGCGCAGTTTGCGTGTCGCCGTCTGCCGCGAGATATCGCGTTCACGGCGCTTGCGCAGGCGGTCCTCGGCCTGCTCGATCGCCCACTCCAGAAGCTTGTTGGCCTGCTGGGGGGAGTCTGCGAGCCAATGGTCGAAGGCATCACGAACAGTGGTCTCGACAATCCTGGCGGCCTCTTGCGTGGCAAGCTTGTCCTTCGTCTGACCTTGAAATTCAGGCTCGCGAATGAAGATGGAAAGCATAGCCGCCGCTGTGCCTGTCACATCATCGCCGGTGATCTGGCTCGCCTTCTTGTTGCCAACCAATTCACCATAGGCCTTGAGCCCGCGGGACAGGGCGCCGCGCAGGCCGATTTCGTGGGTGCCGCCATCAGGCGTTGGAATTGTGTTGCAGTAGGAGTTCACGAATCCGTCGTGGCTTGCGACCCAGCCGATGGCCCACTCGACCGAGCCATGTCCTCCATCGCGCTCGACGCGGCCGGTGAACAGCTCTTTCGTGACCATCGTCTGGCCCTGGATTGTTTCCTTGAGGTAGTCGCTGAGGCCGCCAGGAAAATGGAACGTCGCTTCACAGAGTGTGTCGTCCTTGACCAACGCGGGGTCGCAAGACCAGCGAATTTCCACGCCGCCGAACAAATAGGCCTTTGAGCGCGCCATCTTGAACAGGCGTGCCGGCTTGAACTGCGTCCCGGCGCCAAAGATCTGGTCATCCGGAATGAAGCGGACTTTGGTGCCGCGCCGATTCATGATCGAGCCCAGCTTCTGTAGCTTGCCGTCGGGAACGCCGCGATTGAATACCATGCGGTAAAGTTGCTGCCCGCGCGCGACTTCCACTTCGAGCATTTCGGACAGTGCGTTCACGACGGATACACCGACCCCGTGCAAGCCGCCGGACGTGTTGTAGGCTTTGCCGTCAAATTTGCCCCCGGCATGCAACGTCGTCATGATGACTTCCAGCGCCGACTTGCCTTTGTGCTTGGGATGCGGATCGATCGGGATGCCGCGGCCGTTGTCGGCGATAGAGAGCGAGCCGTCCGCATCGAGCCTGACCTCGATCCAGGTTGCATGGCCCGCAACGGCTTCGTCCATGGAGTTGTCGATGACTTCGGCGAACAGATGATGCAGCGCTTTTTCGTCGGTGCCGCCGATGTACATGCCAGGGCGGCGGCGAACGGGTTCGAGGCCTTCCAGAACCTCGATGTCGGCGGCGGTATAGGAATCGGAAGCATCAATCGTCTTGCGCGCGCGTGCCGGCTTACGGGTCATGGCATCCTGTAGTTTTGCGAATAGATCGCGTTGGGGAGATTTGCGCTTGGACTGTGCCATTCCGTCTTGTGCTCCGCGTTGGCTCGTGGCAGCAGGCGTTTGGCCCTGACGCCGATGCGGAACAGATGACGCCCAAAGCGAATCCTGCGCGATGATATCGTGGTTCGTGACATGTCGTTTCAGACTTTTCAAGTCGTCGGGCCGGTCCTGTGGCGTTGACGTCACGCCTCGCGCGAACGCCGTTAACCAAAGGTGCGGCGTGGTGTCTGCCGATCGTCCTGTGACTCACCCGTAGGATCACCTGTCGGGTCACCGTCCAGCGAGCGATTCGCAATCACTATCGATCGCTCGTTAGGGTGTCGGTCCGGTGTCAAACCGGAATGTTGTCGATCAATCGGGTGTTGCCAAGCCATGCTGCGACCAAGACTCTGCAACTGCTGCTCGCGCCGGTCGAAACGGGCTGCAATGTCAAGGCATCGCGAATCTCAACATAGTCGACTTTGTCGAAGCCGGTTTCCAGCAACTGCTCGTGAGCCGATGCGGAGAGTTCTGGCGGCGCCCCGCCGTGGCGAAAATCATTGGCCATGCTGCTGATGATACGATGAAGCTCAGCCGCCGTCTTGCGTTCTGCCGGCGAGAGATAGGCGTTGCGCGAACTCATTGCGAGTCCGTCAGGTTCCCGGATCGTCTCGCAGCCAACGATATCCAACGGCAAATCGAGGTCCCGGACGATCTGGCGAATGACACATAGCTGCTGATAGTCCTTTTCACCAAAGAGGGCGATATCTGGTTGGGCCTGTGTGAAGAGCTTACAGCACACGGTCGCCACACCTGAGAAGAAGTGCGGGCGGAAGTCCGCCTCAAGCCCGAGTGCGGTCCCTTTTGGCTCAATGTGGGTGGCGAAACCCTCCGGGTACATGACGTCGGCGCTCGGCGCCCATACCAAATCGCAATCGTGGTCGGCCAACTTTGTGAGGTCATCCTCGAAGGTCCGCGGGTAGGTCGTGAAGTCTTCCTGCGGCGCAAACTGCGCGGGATTGACGAAGATCGACGTGATGAGGCGGTCGCAATGCTGCTTGCCGGTGTGGGCCAGGGACAGATGACCCTCGTGCAAGGCGCCCATCGTGGGCAACAGTGCGACGGTCTCGCCACTGGCGCGCCATGCCCTGACGCTCTCGCGGAGGGCGGGAACGGTTGCAACGGTTTTGACAGTTTCCACCTGCATGGCTTGGGCTTTTTATGTCTGAGGTGCTCGGCGTAACGCTTCGCATCGTAGCGAGCGCTCTTAAGTTCCCACTATAGCACGCGAATTGGTGCGATTGGAGCACTTGTTCACGGTCAATTTGAGTGACCGCAATAACTTTCCGGCGCCGATGCTGTGGGATCTGTGAAGTGTTGCGTTTCGTGCGTCGAAGTTGAGTGACAAACTCACTATATATCTTCCAAATACGTACGCTGGAAACCGATTCTGGGAGTTGGCGCCATGGCAACGCTCATTGATGTGCGTGATCGGCCGATTGATCAATCCGACCTCCCTGCACGCGATGAAATAGCGAACTATCATTTATTTGACGAATTGCGCCTCGTCGGGGGGCTGATTGAGCGCGCGGTCTATACCGAGGACGAGCGACGGCGCATCCGGGAGTTGGCACGTGAATTGGTCGAAGGCGTGCGGGCAGGGGCCGATGCTCAGTCGGGCATCGATGCCTTCATGCGGGAATACGGCTTCTCGAGCGAGGAAGGCGTCATTCTCATGTGCCTGGCCGAAGCATTATTGAGAATTCCAGATGCGGACACTGCGGATGCGTTCATAGCCGACAAGATCGGGAGTGGTGACTGGAATCGCCATCTCGGCCATTCTGATTCGCTTTTTGTGAATGCGTCGACATGGGGATTGTTGCTGACCGGACGGATCGTCAAACTGTCGGAAAAATTCAGCGCAGCGCAGATGTCGGGACTGTTCAACCGTCTGATCAAGCGATCGGGTGAGCCGGTCATCCGCAATGCATTGCGACAAGCGATGCGCGTCATGGGCGATCAATTCGTTCTCGGGCGCACGATTCAGGAAGCGCTGAAACGGGCCCGTCCCTTGGAAAGCGAGGGATATCTCTTTTCTTATGACATGCTGGGTGAGGCGGCACGTACAGCTCGCGATGCCGAGCGTTATCATCGGCGCTACATCGAAGCGTTGCAAGCCGTTGGCCGTGTTGCCGGTCCGCTGTTCGACAAGCACGCCGATGCGATTTTCAAGCGGCCGAGCCTGTCGATCAAACTTTCCGCAATTCATCCCCGCTACGAGCCAGGCCGGGAGGAACAATTGCGTGACGAGGTCCTGCCGAAGTTGATCGAGCTGGCGGCCGATGCTCGGGACCAGGGCATCGGCATTACGATCGACGCAGAAGAACAGGACCGCCTTGAGGTTATGCTCTGGCTCTTCGGCGAACTCTGCCGGGAGCCTCGGCTGGCCGGATGGCACGGACTAGGGCTCGCCGTTCAGGCTTACAGCAAACGCGCGATCCCGACGTTGCGCTGGTTGCGTCGCATATCGCATCAGGGCCAGCGCCGTATCCCGGTGCGCTTGGTCAAGGGCGCCTACTGGGATAGTGAGATAAAATGGGCGCAGGAGCACGGCTTTGCCGACTATCCGGTGTTCACGCGCAAACTTCATACGGACGTTTCCTATCTTGCCTGCATGCGGCTGCTTCTCAGTGATCGCGATGCATTCTATCCGCAGTTCGCCACGCACAATGCCCAGACGTTGGCGACGGCGGCGATCGCAGGATCCGAAAATTCTTATGAGTTCCAGCGTCTGCATGGCATGGGCGAGGCTCTCTACGACCGCGTGCTTGCCCACGGTGTCATTCACCAGCCGTGCCGCATTTATGCCCCTGTCGGCGGACACGAAGATCTGCTTGCTTATCTCGTCCGTCGGCTACTTGAGAATGGCGCGAATACGTCCTTCATCAACCGCTTGGCGGACAATGAACTGCCGGTCTCCGAAATCGTTGCGGATCCGGTCGGCGTTGCCGAGCAGGACCGCGAAACTGGAACGGCAATCTCCAAACTTGCGATCCCGCGCCCGCCGGTGCTGTTCGGAGAGGCCAGACGCAATAGTCTCGGTTTGCCGCTGAGTGAAACAAGCGTTCGCGAGCGTGTGCTGGGCGACATGGCCGCGGCTTTCCAGGATGGTCTTGAGGCCGGTCCGATCATCAACGGGGACGCGCGTACCGATGGTGACGAATTCGAGAATGCGCTCTGCCCGCATGATCGACGCCAGCGGCTCGGACGCGTTGTGAATTCCGCGCCGGACGATATTGAACAGGCGGTGGTTGGAGCCGCTGATGCGAGCTACGATTGGAACGGACTGGGTGGAGATGGCCGGGCGCGGCTCCTCGAAAGAGTGGCTGATCTCTACGAGCGCGATCGCGCACGATTGATGGCCGTGATCGTCCGTGAGGCAGGCAAGACCCTTGAAAACGCCCAAGGCGATCTTCGTGAGGCGGTCGATTTCCTGCGCTACTATGCGAGTGAGGCGCGCCGCTTGTTCACGCCGCCGCGTGACTTGCCGGGGCCGACCGGCGAGACGAATTCCTATGCGCTGCAGGGACGCGGCCTGATTGCTTGTATTTCGCCGTGGAATTTCCCGCTGGCTATTTTTACGGGGCAAATCGCTGGTGCCCTTGCCGCCGGTAACACGGTGCTGGCCAAGCCGGCTGAACAGACTCCGATGACGGCGTTCATGGCCGCCAGGCTGTTCCACGAAGCGGGTGTGCCTCCCGCCGTGCTGCAGCTCCTGCCGGGTGATGGCCGAGTCGGCGCCAAACTGGTCTCAGATCGTCGCGTGCGTGGCGTCGTGTTCACCGGTTCCAATGAGACGGCCTGGGCGATACAGAAAGGCCTGAGTGAGCGCCGCTCTGAGATTGTGCCGTTCGTCGCAGAGACTGGCGGCATCAACGCTATGATCGTCGACTCCAGTGCGCTGCCGGAGCAAGTGACGCGCGATGTGGTCCAGTCGGCATTCGATTCCGCCGGGCAGCGGTGTTCGGCAACCCGCATACTGTTCCTGCAGGACGATGTTGCGGACAAGTTTTTGGAGATGCTGGTTGGCGCGACGGAGGCGCTACGAGTCGGCGATCCAATCGATTATGCGACGGATGTCGGGCCTGTGATTGATCAAAATGCCGTCGATACATTGGAGGCACACAAGGCACGGCTCAATCGGTCGGCACGGAAACTCGTCGACGTGCGCCTGCCGGACTCGTGCCACATGGGCACGTTCGTAACGCCGGCGATATACGAGATTGCCAAGCTTTCGGATTTGACCCGCGAGGTGTTTGGTCCGATCCTGCATGTCGTTCGTTTTGAGGCGGAGAGGCTTGACCAAGTTTGCGCAGCCATCAATGAATCGGGATTCGCATTGACGCTGGGTATTCACAGTCGAATCCAAAGCACCGCCGACTACATCGTCGATCGCACCCAAGTCGGCAATGTCTACGTCAATCGCAATCAGATTGGCGCGGTTGTCGGTGTGCAGCCGTTTGGCGGCAGCGGGCTCTCGGGAACCGGACCCAAGGCAGGTGGGCCGGAATATCTCGGGCGTTTGGCGTTGGAGCGCGTTGTTTCAAACGACATTACCGCGACCGGCGGCAATGTGCAGCTGTTGAGTTTGGGTGGGACAGCGCCGAGTAGTGGTGAGGATTGAGAAATCCTCAAGCGATAGTCCGTGAGAATGAGTGCAGTCATGAGCAAGCAGCGCGAGACAGCGACGCCGAATGTGTCAAAAGACCCGACGCAGCCCGCCGGCGGATCGCAGGCGGCGGATTCCGTGCCTGAGAAGGTGAGTGACGACCCGGTGGTCACGCAAGACCAGGATGTCGCAGACTTCATCGCCAAAATGAAGACCCTCGCGCCGACTGCCGCGCACGGTCGCGGCCGGCTGGTCTTCGCCATGGATGCCACAATGAGCCGGCAGCCGACCTGGGATATGGCGCTGGGATTGCAGGCGAAAATGTTCGAGGCCGTCGAACAGGTGGGTGGGCTCGATGTACAACTGATCTATTTTCGTGGCGCAGGAGAATGCCGGGCCTCGAAATGGGTGTCGGATCCTGCCGCACTCGCAAAGTTGATGACAACGGTGCATTGTGCCGGTGGTTTGACGCAAATCGGCAAGGTGCTGACCCACGCGCGCCGCGAAACCGAAGCAAGGCGAGTCAACGCGCTGGTTTATGTTGGTGACTGCATGGAGGAAAGTGTCGACCGGCTTTGTGGTCACGCCGGTGAGTTGGCAATACTCGGTGTGCCCGTGTTCATCTTCCAGGAGGGTGCCGACCGACAGGCCGAGACGGCATTTCGGGAGATCGCACGGTTGACCAAAGGGGCGTTTTGTCGTTTCAACCAAGGGTCTGCGGCACAATTGCGAGAGCTGCTGTCGGCCGTTGCCGTATATGCCGCCGGTGGCCGGGCCGCGTTGGAAGATTTCGGTCGATCGGCTGATGGACGGGGCGCGCGTCTGCTGATTGAGCAAATGAAATAGAGTGGTGGGAAACGATGCACGCGCTACTGCTTGGTTTTGCAGCGCTCGTCATTTTGCTCTTTTTTCTGCATTCCTTTGCGTCCGCGAATACCGGCCAGGTCGCACGGCAGATTCGGCTCGGCGTCGGCACGATTCTGATCGCGATCGCCATTGCATTGGCGTCGCGCGGTGCCGCCGCCTATGCTTTTCCGATCGGGACGTTCGGGCTGTGGTTGCTGTTCCGGTCCGGCGGCGGCCGGCGATCGGTCCCATCCAGCGGTCAGACGTCGCAAGTGCGCACCGATCATCTGGAGATGGAATTGGATCTCGAAACCGGTGCGATGCACGGCCGGGTTCTCAAGGGCGTGTTCGCTGGCCGCGAGATCGAGCGCATGGCGCCGGCTGAGCTGGCCCTGCTGTGGCAGGACTGCCGGTTTGAGGATCCGCAATCGGCGCAGCTCATTGAGGCCTACCTCGACCGAATTCACGCGACCTGGCGTGAGGACATGTCGCGAGCCGAGTCGGAGGCTGGAGCCGGTGGGTTCATGACGCCGGAGGAAGCTTACAATATTCTGGGTTTAGAGCCGGGCGCCAGCGCCGAGGACATCCGGCGCGCCCATCGTGATCTCATGAAGAAGTTGCATCCCGATCGCGGTGGGTCGAGCTACTTGGCGACCAAAATCAACGAAGCAAAAGATTTGTTACTGCAGAACCGCACGTAACGTTTGCGCCGGCTCAATTCCGGCCGCGATTGTTCACGGCCGACGCGGTTTGGTTTCACGCTTGGTGAACCAAGGCTAGTTGGCGCGGGCGACGAAGCAGTCGATGTCGCGACGGCGCATCTCCAAACATGTGGCTGTCGCGATCTTGGAATCGAAGCCGGCATAGCGGGCGCGGAATATCTGTCTATTGCCGGAACGCGCCTGAATGGCTATGGCGCGCGCACCCTGCAATATCGACCCGGCTTTGGCTGCAATCGATCGCAATTGGCGATGTGCTTCGTCAGCACTGAAAAAGGCACCGACCTGGATGTGGAAGCCACCCGATGCGGGACGACTGCCAAGGGAGCTAGGTGGCTGAGCGGATCGGAAACGAGCATTGAGCGATGCCTGTTCGGCGGTTCGCAAGCGTTCGGCCTGGGCCTGAAGCGTACTCGGCGGCGTGCCGCGTCGCACGGCGCCGGTGCTGCGAGACTCCCCGCGACGAGAGCGCACGTCGATGCGCCGCACGCGTGCAATCTCGATTTTGGGCACGGGAAGGCTCGCTGACGCGGCGGTCCGGTAGGTCGGGCGCGCTGGCTTCGGCTTGTTGCTTGGCAGCGGGGCGCTGCGCCGCTGCGGCGCGGCACGTTGAGCAAGCCTTTTCGCGGCCGGACGTGCCTGGCGTTGTGGACGCGTCGCCGGGCGTGGTGGGCGTCGCAACGCGACGCGCTGGTTACGGGGCCGCGAACGACGCGCTGAGGCGCCGGGGACGTGCTTCGTCAGCAACTTGCGCATTTTTGTATTGCGCGCGCGACCCGTGCGTCCACCCATGACAACAGCAACAACATGACGGCCGTTGCGCTCTACGGTTGAGACGAGATTGAAACCGGACGCGCGGGTGTAGCCGGTCTTGATGCCGTTCACGCCCGGCATTCTACCGAGCAGCGCGTTGTGATTGCGATAGGTGCGCCCCTTGTAGCGGAACGAGCGTGTGCTGAACTGGCGAAAATGCAGCGGGAAGTGATCGCGCAATCGCAGTGCGAGCTGCGCCATATCGCGGGCTGTCGTTACTTGTTTGCGATCAGGCAGACCGGAAGCGTTGCGGAATACGGTGTGACGCATACCCAGCTGTCGCGCTCGTTGCGTCATCAATTCCGCGAAGCGGGCCTCAGTGCCCGAAATATGCTCGGCAACGGCAGTGGCGACGTCGTTGGCGGACTTGGTCACGAGGGCTCGGACGGCCTGCAGGATACTGATCGTTTCGCCGGCTTTCAGGCCGAGACGCGACGGGGGTCGGCTGGCTGCGCGCGCCGAAACCCTGATTTTGCTGGAATATTTGAGGCGGCGATCTTCAATTTGCTCGAATACGAGATACAGCGTCATCATCTTGGTGAGTGATGCGGGATAACGCAGCTTGGTGGCCGCGTCAGCATGCAGAACATCGCCTGAGTTGGCGTCGACGACAAAAGACGCATGGCGACCGACGACGGCCGCATGGGCAGTCGCACCGCAGGAAATTGCGGCGACCAGGCCAAACCACATGATCAACCTAGTGCGCCGTAGATCGGCTAACCCTCTCGCTCGCATCCAGCTATACCCGTCCCGTCGGTGCCTGGAACTTCATTGGGAGCGCCGAAAATGCAGAGCAAGCTGCTCTGCCTTGCCGGCGCCCGTGTTCCTTAGTGCTCTGGTTACAAATCAAGAACTTTCGGCACTATTGCGGCAGACTGCGGCCGAATCCGAGATTTGGTCAGCTTGTCATGGTGCTGTATAATGAATGAAATCTGGTTAATCTTGCCGTGCAAATTGGACTTAATGCTGCATATGTTTGGCAACGGACCCTCGGCCGCGTTGGCGGACGGTCTCAATGCAGCATCAACGCGGGGTGAGCTTGTTCCGGGTTCCGCCTGGAAATGGGCATGATGCGGACTGGTATGAGGCACGTGCCGATCCCATCTATGCGGAGTCATCCTGTGGAGGCGACGTTGCGTAGCGTTTGATCAGGCAGGATTCAGTTTTGTACGTTATCC